>JAAYZP010000536.1 GCA_012514785.1 Propionibacterium sp.
AGAAGGACCTGTTCAAGACCTCCGGCGGCAAGTACGTCTCGCCGCAGCGGGTCGAGGCCGCGATCACGGCCAACATCCCGTACGTGTCCCAGGCGATCGCCGTCGGCGACGGCGAGAAGTTCGTCTCGGCGCTGGTCGTGATGGATCCGGCGCTGCTGCTGAAGTGGGCCGAGAAGCGCGGGATGGGCAGCCTCACGTACGAGGAGCTCAGCCAGCGGCCCGAGATCTACGCCTCCGTCGAACGCCAGATGGAGCGCGTCAACGCCCGGCTGGAGCGTTGGGAGACCGTGAAGAAGTTCGCCGTCCTCGATCACGAGCTGACGGTCGAGAGCGGCGGCACGACGGCCAACATGAAGATCCGCCGCGCGGTGGTCTCGCAGCAGTATCAGCACCACGTCGACTCGTTCTACCCGAAGGAAGACTGACCTTGGCCGACGTGCGCATCCCCCTGCGCTGGTCCGACATGGACGCGCAGGGGCACGTCAACAACGCCCGGGTGGCCGACTACCTGCAGGAGGCGCGTGTCCACCTGTTCCGCGACTCGGGGCTGCTGGAGCACGGCGTCGTCGTCGCGGGGCAGCAGGTGCAGTTCAAGAAGGCGATCGACTACTCCGAGACGCCGCTCGACGTGGAACTCGGGGTCACGAGGTTGGGCGGCGCCCGCGTCGAGGTGGGTTACGTGCTGCGCCAGGGCGGCGTCGTGGTGGCCGACGCCCGCACGATGCTGACGGCTTTCGACTTCGACGAGCAGCGCCCTACCCGGCTCACCCCCGGGATGCGCGAGCACCTGGAGCAGCAGCGGGTCGAGATGGAGCCGTTCACGACGCTCACCGCCCCGGCGCTCGAGGGCCGTGGCACGGCGACGCTGCACCACCCCCGCTGGACCGACCTGGACCGCTACGCCCACGTCAACAACGTGCTCGTCTTCGAGTACCTGCAGCAGGCCCGCATCGAGGTATCCCCGCAGTGGGACCCGCTGATGGCGCGCACCGGCTCGGGCGAGAGCAAGTACCTGTGGCTGGTGGTGCGCCAGGACGTCGACTACGTCGCGCAGATCGACCACGGTTTCGAGCCGTTGACGGTGCACACCGCCCCCGTGAAGCTGGGGAGGACGTCGATCACGACGGCCGCGGAGATCACCGCGCCGGACGGCACGCTCGCGGCCCGCGGGCGGACGATCGTCGTGTGCGCCGGGCTCGACGGCAAGCCGGTCGAGTTGCCGAACCGCGCGAAGCTGGAGCCGCTCGTCGTCGGCTAGTTCCGGGGCTCAGCGCACGGTGCGTTGCAGGAAGCCGAGTGTGCGCTCCCAGGCGACGCCGGCCGCGGTGAGATCGAATCGATCCTCCCGCTGCTGGTTGGCGAAGCCGTGCAGCGCGTCGAAGTCGAACACCTCGATCTCCAGGTTGCCGCGTGCCGCCATCGCCAGCCGGAACCGTTCAGCCGGCCGGATGCCGTCCTCCTCGTCGTCGGCGCCCTGTTGGAACAGGACGGGCACGTCGACGACGGTGTCCTCGCGGAGCGGTTTGCCGTAGTGGGCGACGATGCCCGCCACGCCGTCGTGGGTGGCGGCGTACTCCAGGGCGAGCGAGACCCCCATCGAGAATCCGACCAGGCCCACCTTCGGGCTGCCCTCCGCGCGCGCCTTGCGGACGGCGTCGTCGATGATCGCCAGCGCTCCGGGGGTGTCGCGGTAACGCTCGTAGAGCATCATCAACGCGTGGTCGGGGCTCGTGGTGGAGCGGCCGCCGTGGAAGTCCGGCAGCGCGACGCGGTAGCCCTCGCCTGCCAGACGGATGCCGTAGTGCGCGAGGTAGGGCAGGCGCCCCATGTAGTCGTGAAGCAGGATCACCAGCGGTGCGCCGACGGGCCCCGTCCAGGCGGTGTCCGCGTCGCCCGTCTCGATCGCCATCCGGGCCTCCTTCCGTCCCCGGCCAGTCAACCAGAACCGGCGGCTGCAAGGATGGGGACATGGCTCGGATTGTGATTTTGACTGGTGCTGGCATCTCTGCGGAGTCGGGTATCCGGACGTTCCGCGCGGCGGACGGACTGTGGGAGAACCATCGGGTGGAGGACGTGGCCACGCCCGAGGCGTTCCGGCGGGACCCGTCGCTGGTGTACCGCTTCTACAACCTGCGCCGCGAGCAACTTCTCTCCGACGAGGTGGCCGCCAACGCCGCACACGAGGCGCTCGCGCGGCTGGAGGACGCGTTCCCCGGCGAGGTGCTCGTCGTGACGCAGAACATCGACGACCTCCACGAACGCGGCGGCTCGGAGAACGTCATCCACATGCACGGTGAGCTGCTGCAGTCGTGGTGCCTCGCGTGCGACGGGCGCACCGAGACGCTGGGTGCGGTGGATGCCGGCAGCGCCTGCGCCGGGTGCGGCGTCGTCGGCAGGATGCGGCCCGACATCGTCTGGTTCGGGGAGATCCCGTACGCGATGGAACGGATCGAGGAGGCGCTGACGGGCTGCAGGATCTTCGCCGCCATCGGCACCTCCGGCAACGTCTACCCGGCCGCGGGTTTCGTGCGGTTCGCCGACTCCGTCGGCGCGCACACCGTCGAGCTCAACCTGGAGGCGTCTCTGGTGCACTCCGCTTTCGCCGAGGTGCGGCAGGGCCCGGCCACCGAGGTCGTGCCGCAGTGGGTCGACGAGGTGATCGCCGCTGGGCGCTGACCCGGGCCGGGCATAGGCTAGTTGTGCCGTGATGCTGCCGCGTAGGTCTCCCCGGCCTGCCCTGCGGCGGCCGCACCTCTAGGCAGGTGCAACGTGTGCGTCGACGTCGCCGCGTTCGAGGCATTCGCTGGCTGGCGTCCCCTGCCCCCCCCGACAGCGCGCTACCGGACGATCACCTGCTTTAGCGTGCGCTGCCCCATCTCCGCGGTGAGCGCCAGGTAGAGCTCGGCGCAGGCCAACGCGTCGGTGAGCGCGAGGTGCGCGCGGTAACGGGGGAGCCCGAACTGGGCGCGCAGTGCCGACAGCCGCAGCCGGCCGCGGGGGATGTCGTCGTCGCCCTGCATCAGGAAGTCGCTGCCCAGCGCCAGGGTGTCGACGGCGGCGAACAGCGGTTTCGCGCCGAACACGTTCTGGCAGGCGCGGGAGAGGAAACGGATCTCGATCGCGGCATGGTGCGCGAGCAGCACCCGCCCCCGCAGCGCCGCCAGGGTCTGCGTCAGCGCCTCGGTGAGGGGGAGCCCGGCCGCGACCTGGTCGTCGGTGAGCCCGTGCACCGTCGCGCTGTGGCCCACACCCTCCACCGTCTTGGGCCTAACCAGCAGCTCCCGGCCGCCCGCGATGGGGATGCTGTGGCCGTCGACGGGGATGAATCCGATGCTGACGATGCGGTCGACGGCGGGGTCGAGGCCTGTGGTCTCCAGGTCGACGGCGAGCATCGGCAGCTCTCTGAGCGGCGTGTCGAGCGCGGGGAACGGCTCGGCGAGGTAGTCGTGCACCGGGCCCTCGGGTGCGCGCGACAGGTAGTCGGTGCGGAGGCGGTTGTGGCGTTTACGGAAGATCGACATGTCAGTTCATCAGGTGGGTCTGCCACTGGTACTGCAGGTTGGACTGTGCCTGGCGCACGACGGTGAAGGCGTCGCGGAGGTGCCGACGTTCCGTCGGGCTGAGCGATTCGGGGTCGAGGAAGTTGTCTGCCTGCTGGCCGCGCTCGAAGAGGGAGGCCTGGTGCCGCAGCCGGAGGTAGCTGATGAACGTGAACGCGTCGGCGAGGTCGGCGGCGTGGTCGTCGCTCATCCGGCCGCGGCTGCGGAGCGCCTCGATCCGGGTCAGCGTGCCGGGCTCGGTGATGCCGTTGGCCAGCGCCTGGACGCGCACCAACTCGATGATCGCGTGCAGCCCGCCCGACTTGATGTCGAACTGGTCCTTGTGCTGCCCGGAGTTCTCCAGGACGAAGCCGCGGAAGAACGACAGCGGCGGCTCCCGGCGCACCGCCATCGCCGCCATGTGCCCGAGGAAGCGGCTGGCGCGCTGCGCCCCGCCGAAGACGACGTGCACCAGGCGCTCGAAGAGCGTGAAGTCGCCGTGCGTGGGGCGGGCGTCGAAGAAGATCTGCGCGTGCAGCACCGCGTTGGACTCCGGCTCGTTGACCCACTGCACGAACTGGCGCTTCCACGCGCTCTCGCGCAGCTGCCACTTCGTCGCCATCGCGTCCCCGGGGCAGCGCTTGAACCCGGAAAGCTCCAGGCCGTCGACGACGCGCTCCGCCATCTCGCGGTACCAACTGAGGTCCGTGGCGTCGTCGGAGATGATCATGGCGTGGTCCTGGTCGGAGGCCAGCCCGAGCTCCCGCCGCGCCTGCGACCCCAGGGAGACCCAGCAGTAGGGGTGCGGCGCGGGGCCGAGTTCCTTCTCCGCGATCGTGATGAGCTGCGACGTGATGGCGTCGGCCACGGCGGTGAGCACGTGGGTGGCGTCCTCGGCGTCGGCGCCCTGCGCGAGGAGCTGGGCGGCGATCCGCGGCGCGCGGTGCGCGATCTCGGCCACGCCGTCGGCCGTCGTCTTCTTCGAGATGTCGCCGACGATGAACACCGGGTTGGCCGTCTCCAGCCGCATGAGGTCGCCGGCGGAGACGAGGCCGATCGCCTTGCCGTCGCGCACCACAGGCAGGTGGTGGACATGCCTGGAGGTCATGATGATGAGCAGCTCGAAGGCCTTCATCTCCGGGGACACGGTCAGGGGGCCGTGCGTCATCACGGTGGAGACCAGCTCGGTGTTGGGCACGCCCTCGAGCACGACGCGCGAGCGCAGGTCCCGGTCCGTGAGGATGCCGACGAGCTGCTCGCCCTCGTTGATCAGCAGCGCGGAGACCCGCTCGCGCGTCATGATCTCCGCAGCCTCCCGGATGGTGATCGTTGGTTCGGCGGCGATGGGCTCCCGGCTGACCATGTCGATGGCGTCGAGGCGGAGGATCGGGGTGTCCACGCGCTGTAGCTCCTGCGCGGCCTTGCGCAGGCTGCCCTTCTGACGCGGGGCGTAGAAGTCGTGCATCACCTGGGAACTCGCGTACATCTCCGCGAAGACGCGCCCCGGGAGGACGAGCGCCAGGGTGTCCTCGATGGCGGTGGCCCGGTAGCGCGACGGCAGCCGGGTGAGCACCGACGACGTGCCGAACGAATCGCCGGGTTCGTCGCGGTCCACGAGTCCCTCGTTCATCTCGACGATGTCCACTGCCCCGGAGCGGATGATGTAGAGCGAGTTGTTGGGGGCGCCCGCCTCGATGATGACCGTGCCTCGGCGGAAGTAGCGCAGCTGGGCCTCCTTGGCGATGGTGATCCGCTCCGAGCCGAGCATGTCGCTGAACGGCGCGTGCTCGGCCAGAAAGTCAACTACTTCGGCGACTTCGATGTCCATGGCCCCATAGTAGGGACCACTAGGCGTTCCTCGTGGGGATCGGGGCGGTTCGCCTCCGTTCGTCGGTTCGCCTGGCTGATGTAAAGGTGCCTGGCGTATAAGCCAGGCGTCGTTGATTTGGCCAGGCGGCCTTCGTCCCGGCGCGTCATCCGAGCGCGCCATGTTGGATAGTCTGCGGAAAGTGTTGACTAGTCAACATCGCCTGTGGTGTGCTGTGTAGGGAGGTCCCATGTCGATTGCGTTCACCGCGGTGATCGTGGGCGCTGCGGTGATGTTCGGTGCGGCCACGCAGCGCTTGACCGGCATGGGGTTCGCACTGGTGGCCGCGCCCGCGCTCGTGCTCGTCCTCGGCGCCGGCACGGGCGTGCCGCTGATCCAGGTGCTGAGCTTCTTCGTCTCGTTCTCCGTGCTCGTCTTCGTGATCCGCGACGTCGCCTGGACCAAGGCGCTCCTGCTGATGGTGCCCGCCGCCCTCGGCATCGTGCCCGGCTGGTGGCTGTCCAACCACGTCCCCTCCGCCTGGCTGCTGATCATCATCGGCCTCCTCGTGATCGCCGCGATCCTCGCCATGCTCGCCGACGAGCGCGCGCGGGTGTTCAAGGGGTCGCCGGGGATGGCTGCCGCCGGCTTCCTCTCCGGATTCATGAATGTCACCGCCGGCGTCGGCGGCCCCGCGATCGTGCTCTACAAGCTCTCCAACGCCTGGCCCCACAAGCAGTTCGTCGCGACGGTGCAGGTCTACTTCATGGCCCTCAACACGGGCTCGCTCATCGCCCACGGCCTGCCGACGCTGCCGATGCCCGTGTGGATCACCGCGTTCGCCGCGCTGGCGACGGGCATCGTCGTCGGGCATTCCGCCTCGGCCAAGGTGCCCGCCCGGGTGGCGAGCCGACTCGTCGTCCTCGTCGCGCTCGTCGGCTCGCTGGCCACCATCCTCCAAGGCCTCATCCAGCTCAACTAGACAAGGAACAGTCCATGCAAGCACCCAGCAGTATCGCCGTCATCGGCGCCGGCCGGATGGGCGGGCCGATCGCCCGCAACCTCGCCGTCGGTCACGACGTCACCGCCTACGATCCCGACCCCGCCGCGATGCAGGCCTGCGCCGCAGCCGGGGTGAGCCCCGCGGATTCGGCGACGGAGGCCGCCCGGGGCGTCGACCTCGTCATCACCAGCCTGCCCCTGCCCGAACACGTCACGGCCGCCGTCGACGAGATCCTCCACGTCCTCGCGCCCGGCACGATCGTGATGGACGTCTCGACGATCGACCCCGCCACCGCCGCCACGCTCGAGGCGAGGCTCGAGGAAGCCGGGCACCACTTCGTCGCCTGCCCGCTCGGCAAGGGCCCGGCGCAGGCCGAGACCGGCGACTCGCCGCTGTTCATCGGCGGCAAGGACGAGCCGATCGACGCGCTCGACGCCGTATTCGCGGCCATCGGCGCCGAGCGTTACCTCCTCGGCGGGGTGGAGGCCTCCACCATGTTCAAGCTCGTCTCCAACCTCATCGGCATGACCAACCTCGCCGTCCTCGCCGAGGGCTACAACCTCTGCCGCCGCGCCGGCGTCCCCGACGACGCCTTCACCGCCGCGCTCGCCGACACCGGCGGCTGGTCCTATCAGGCCGAGCTCCGCCTGCCGTGGATGATCGACGGCGACTTCGAGCCCCGCTTCGCCGCGGGCCTCGGCCTGAAGGATCTCCGGCTGGCCGTCGACGTCGCGAGCCGCTGGGGCATGCCCGCCCCGGTGGGCGCGATGGGCATGAGCCAGCTCGCGAGCGCCGTCGCGCACGGCCACGGCGACCTCGACGTGAACGCCATCCTCCGCGTGCTCGCCCCCGGATCGGAGGTGGACGCAGATGAGTGAGCGCATCGCCATCCTCACCGCCGGAGGGTTCGCGCCCTGCCTCTCCGCGTCCCTCGGCGGCCTCATCCGCCACTACACCGCCGTCGCGCCCGAGCGCGAAATCATCGGTTACCGGCACGGCTACGAAGGGCTGCTGAGCGGGGACTTCCTCGTCGTGGGCGACGAAGAGCGCCGCGACGCCGACGCCCTCGACCTGCTCGGCGGCTCGCCGCTGGGCAACTCGCGGGTCAAGCTCACCAACGCCGAAGACCTCCGCCGCCGCGGGCTGATCGGGGCCGACGACGAACCGCTCGCCCGCGCCGCCGCCCGCCTCGTCGAGGACGGCGTCTCCATCCTCCACACGATCGGCGGTGACGACACCAACACCACGGCCGCCGACCTGGCCCGCTACCTCGCCGCCAACGACTACCGGCTCACGGTGGTGGGGCTGCCCAAGACGATCGACAACGACGTCGTGCCGATCGCCCAGACCCTCGGCGCCGACACCGCGGCAGACCAAGGGGCGCTGTTCGCGAGGAACATCGTCGCCGAGCACAACTTCATGCCCCGCATGCTCATCGTGCACGAGGTCATGGGCCGGGGCTCCGGCTGGCTCACCGCGGAGACCGCGCGACGCTACCGGGCGTGGCTCGACGAGCAGCGTTGGGTGCCGGGCCTCGGGCTCACCCGCGAGGCGTGGGAGGTCCATGCCGTCTACGTGCCGGAGGCGCCCATCGACCTCGACGCCGAGGCCGAGCGGCTGCGTCGCGTGATGGACGAGACCGGCTGCGTGACGATCTTCCTCTCCGAGGGTGCGGGCCAGCACGAGATCATCCCGGAGCTCGAGGCCGACGGCGTCACACTCCCGCGCGACGCGTTCGGCCACGTGCTGCTCGATGCCGTGAACCCCGGCCAGTGGTTCGGCGAACGGTTCGCCGAGCGCATCGGGGCCGGCCGCGTGATGGTGCAGAAGTCCGGCTTCTTCGCGCGCTCCGCCGCCGCCAACGACGCCGACCTCCGCCTCATCGACGACACCTGCCGGCTCGCGGCGCACCACGGACTGGCCGGGGAGTCCGGCGTCGTCGGCCGCGACGAGGAACGCTCGGGCGAGCTCGGGCTCATCGACTTCGAACGCATCGCCGGCGGCAAGCCGTTCGACGTCTCCGCGAGCTGGTTCCGGGCCATGCTCCGGGCTATTGGGCAGGGCTGATTCGGAAGAGTCGGTGGAAACTTTGACAAGACTGTAGCTATCTAGACATCAAGTTGTTACTATTCCAACATCATTTCGCACAACGAGGAGCGTTCCATGGCCAATGAGGGCAGCAGCTTGACCACACTGAAGCGTCCGTCCGGCGGATTCGCCATGCTGGCGGTGGACCAGCGGGAGGCGCTGCGGGCGATGATGAGCGAGGCCGCCGGGGGTGCCAGCATCTCCGACGCCCAGGTGGTCGACTTCAAGCTCACGGCTGCGAAGGCGCTCACGCCGCACGCCTCCGCCGTCCTCATCGACCAGCAGTTCGCGCTCGAAGCGGCCGTCGAGCAGGGCGTCGTCGACGACTCCTGCGCGCTCATCGCCTCCGGCGACCTGTTCATCCCGGAGCACGGGGAGCTCGTCGGCGAGGTGGAGATCGACCCGGACATCCCGCCCGCGAAAGCCAAGGAACTGGGCGCGGTGGCGCAGAAGCTGCTCGTGATCTGGCGCGCCGACCAGCCGGCCGAGGGCCGCATCGACCTCGTCGAGCGCTTCGTCGCCGGCTGCAAGGAGGCGGGCATCGTCGCGATCATCGAGCCGGTCTGCAAGAAGCCGGTCGACCCCGCGACGCAGTGGGACCACGACGAGAGCATCGTCGAGGCCGCCCGCGAGCTCGGCTCGCTGGGCGCGGACCTCTACAAGGGGGAGGTGCCCACGCAGGGCAAGGGCACCGACGACGAGATGCGCGCCTACTACCGCCGCATCAACGACGCCGTCGCCTCCGAGTGGGTCGTGCTCTCCTCCGGCGTGCCCGAGGACAAGTTCGCCCACGCCGTCGAACTCGCCATCGAGGAAGGCGGCTCCGGATTCCTCGCCGGGCGCGCCGTCTGGGCCTCCTGCCTCACCGCCGCCGACGTCGACCACTGCCTGCAGACCGCCGCCGTCGACCGCCTCACACACCTCGGCGAGGTCGTCGACGCCGCCATGGCGAGGAGGCAGCCGTGAAGGTGCTCATGATCCCGACGGCGCGCGCCACGTTCGCCGTCGACGTCGCGAAACAGCGCGCCGCCGAGGCGCGCGCCCTGCTGGAGGAGCTCGGGGCCGAGGTCGTCGGGCCCGAGGAGCTCGTCATGACCGACGACGACGTCGCCGCTGCCGAGCACTTCGTCGCTGAGCCGCACGACGTGATCGTGCACGTCCACGCCAGCTTCTGCGACGCCGGCCCCGCGATGCGCCTCTACGAGGACGTCACGGAGCCGATCGTCACCTGGTCCTTCCGTGAGCCGGGGCCGGTGGGGGACCGGCTCTGGCTCAACTCGCTGTGCGGCTCCAACCTCATCGGGCACGCACTCGTGCGCGACGGCAAGGCCGTCCGTCTCGTCTACGGCGACCCGCACGAGCCGGCCGTGCGCGAGGCGCTGGCCGGCGTCGTCGCGGGCCGCCTGCCCGAGGCGCCGAAGCTGCCCGGCAGCGACGGCGAGGTCGACGTCGCGTCCGCCACCTCGGCGCTGATCAAGCTCGCTTCGCAGTCGATCGGCATTATCGGCGAGGCGCCGAAGGGCTTCACGCCCAGCCAGTTCGACGCCGCGCTCGTCAAGCAGCTCTTCGGCCTGGACGTCGTCACCCTCGAGCTCGACGCGCTCATGGACGACATCGAGGCCGTGCCGGAGGACCGCCGTCGCGCCGAGCTCGACGATGCGCTCACCTGGCAGCCCAGCCTCACCGATTCCGGTGCCGACAACCTCGGCGAGTTCGCCGCGGTCACCACCAGCCTGCGCGATTGGCAGCGGGAGACCGGGGTGGCGGCGCTCGCACTCGAGTGCTGGCCCGGGCTGCCCACCAAACTTCGCGTCTGCCCGTGCAGCTCCATGTCGCGGCTCGCCGACGAGGACATCGCCACCCAGTGTGAGCGCGACGTCTACGGCGCCGTCACGATGCTGCTCCTGCAGGCGCTCGGGTCCGGGACCACCTACCTGGTGGACACCGTCGACCTCGACCAGGAGAAGAACCTGGTGCGGTTCTGGCACTGCGGTGCCGCCGCCACCAAGCTTGCTGCCGACGACGGCACGCAAGGACTGCACTGCAACCGCAAGATCGGCGTGGCGGGCAACTTCCCGCTGAAGCCGGGACGCGTGATCGCGGTGCGGCTCACGGAGGATCCGGGGACCACCGGTCTCAGGATGCTCATCGCCAGCGGGGAGGCGATCCCAGCGCCGAACCGCTTCCAAGGAAACACCGCCGACGTCGTCATGGACACCGACGCGGAGAACTTCGTGACCAGCCTGGTCACGGGGGGTTTCCCCCACCACACCGTGCTGGCCTGGGCGGACGTGCGCCCGGGGCTGCGGGCCGTGGCACAGCAACTGGGCATCCCTGTCGTGGAATTCTGACTAGGTCAAAGGAGACTCACATGGCTCTCAACAACGCATTTACCCGACGCCGCATCCTGCAGCTCGCGGGCGTCGGCGTCGCGGGCACCACACTCGCGGCCTGCGCCGGCCCCGGCGCGAGCAACGGCGGCGACGGCGACGGTAACGGCAACGGCGGCGACGGCGGCAACGGGGGAGAGGAGCCCGGCTCGGGCAGCCTGGACCCCAGCCTCGCGGCCGGCGCGATCTCGTTCGCGCACTGGCGCGGCGAGGACAACGAGGCGTTCGCCAAGATCATCGAACAGCTGAAGGAAACCTACCCCGACGTCGAGGTCCGCCAGGACATCACGCCGTCGAACGACTACCAGTCCAACGCGCTGGCGCAGATCCGCCAGGGCACCGTCGGTGACCTCTTCGCCTCCTTCCGGGGCGCGCAGCTCACCACGATGATCGATGCCGACCTGCTGGTCGACCTCACCGACACCGGCATCGCGGACAAGTACGAGGCGAGCCTCGTCAGCGAGGGCCTCGTCGACGGCAAGACCCTCGCGCTGCCCTACCAGCTCGTGTTCAACCAGCCGATCACCAACGAGGAGATCCTGGAGCAGGCCGGCGCCTCCGAGCTGCCGGAGGACTGGGACTCGTACCTGTCGCTGCTCGACTCGATCCAGGGCCTCGGCATCACGCCGATCGCGTGGCCCGGCGGCGAGATGGGCAACGCCGGCCAGCTGTTCAACTGCATGATCATGAACCTCGGACCCTCCGACGACATGTGCGCGCGGATCGAGGCCGGCGACCTCAAGGTGACCGACGACTGGTTCCTCGAGATGCTGCGCCACTACCAGGAGCTCATCCCGTACTTCCAGCAGAACGCCACCGGCACGGCCGTCGAGCCGGCGCAGCAGATGTTCGCCTCCGGGGACGCGGCCATGCTCGCCACGGGCTCCTACCACATCGCCTCCACCAGGGCGCTGGGCGCGACGTTCCCGATCGGTATGCTCGCGCCGGTCACCGCTGCAGCGGGCGAGGCGAAGTACGTCGGCGTCCACAATGCGACGTTCGCGCTCGGCGTCAGCAGCGTCTCGGAGAACCCGGACACCGCGTTCGCGCTGCTCGATTTCCTCTCCGACCCGGCGATCGCCGGCCAGTACGGCGACGACACCGCCCAGTTCGTGACGGTCAAGGACGTCGAATACACCAACGAGGACCTCAGCCACACGAGCGACTGGGTGCAGAAGGAGACGCTGCTCGCGCCGCGCTTCCAGTTCAACAACCTCGACATCCGCAACGCGGCCGAGGGGGCCTGCATCGAGGTCGTCGGCGGCAAGTCGCCGGAGCAGGCGGCCGAGGACGCGCAGCAGATCATCGACCAGCAGATCGGGAACTGACGGCGGCCATGGCGGGGATGACGAAGACGAAACGGCGCGCGCGCAGGGCGTACCGGAAGGAGCGGCTCGTCCTGCTGGCCTTCACCGTGCCCGCGCTCGCGCTCTACATCTCCTTCTTCATCATCCCCGCACTGCAGTCGCTGCAGTACTCGCTCACCAACTGGAACGGCTACTCGGCGACGTTCGACTGGGTGGGGCTGGACAACTTCACCCGGGCGCTCACCAACGACTCGCTGTTTACCAACGCAGTCACGAACAACCTGAAGTTCTGGCTCATCGTCCTCGCGTTCCAGACGCTGTTCGCGCTGATGCTGGCGGTGTTCCTGTTCCGCAACTTCAAGGGTTCCGCGCTGCTGAGGGGTCTGTTCTTCTTCCCGACGATCCTCTCGTCGGTGTCGGTGGCCTACATCTGGAAGTTCATCTACGACCCGAACTACGGGCTCGGCAACGACATCCTCGGCATCTTCGGGATCTCGAGCTCGTTCCTCGGCAACGACGACACCGCGATCTACTGGATCGCCATCACCCAGGTGTGGTTCCACGCCGGCCAGATGATGACGATCTTCATCGCGGGCCTGCAGTCCGTGCCGCAGGAGATGATCGAGGCGGCCGCCGTCGACGGTGCGGGCCGGTGGCAGGTGTTCAAGAACGTCACGTGGCCGATGATCGCGCCCGCGACGTCGATCGTCATGGCGTACACCACGATCCAGTCCTTCAAGGCGTTCGACCTGATCCTGGGGCTCGCGGGCAACCCGCCCAAGAGCTCCATGGACATCATGTCCACGCGCATCTACACGACGTTCGCCAACAGCCAGTACGGGTACGCGTCGGCGCAGGCGATCCTGTTCGTCATCGTCATCGTCGCCCTCAACTTTGCCGTCAGGCGCATCGTCGGCCTGACCCAGCCGAAGACGGAGAGCTGAGCCATGGGATTCAAGATCGGCCGCGCGGGCATCCTCTTCGTCTACGCCATCATCATCATCGTCCCGATCACGGTGGTCATGCTCGGCAGCTTCAAGTCGATGGGGGAGCTGTTCGACTCGCCCTTCGGGCTGCCGGAGAGCTGGAACGCGCAGAACTATCTCGACATCATCGTCCACCACGACATGGGGCAGGCGTTCATCAACAGCGCCATCGTCACCCTCTCGTCGGTGACGCTCACCCTGCTCATCGCCTCGTGCGCCGCCTACGGCATCGCGCGGCTGAAAGGCTGGCTGTCCTGGCTGATCTTCGGCTTCCTCGTGCTCGGCATGGCGATCCCGCCGCAGGCCAACATGATCCCGCAGTACGTGCAGTTCGACCGCCTTGGTCTGCTGAACTCGCTGACCGGCCTGATCCTCATCATGGTGGTCACCGGGCTGCCGGTGGCGACGTTCATCCTCGGCGGCTTCATGAAGACCCTGCCGAACGAGATGTTCGAGGCGGCCTCCGTCGACGGCGTGGGCCCGGTCCGCTCCTACATCAGCATCGCGATGCCGCTGTCGCTGCCGTCGATCGCGGCGACGTCGATCTTCCTGTTCGTCATCCAGTGGAACGAGCTGCTCTACCCGCTGATGTTCATCCAGTCGCCGGACAAGCAGACCATCCCGCTCAGGCTGCTGAACTTCCAGGGCGAGTTCCTCACCAACTATCCGCTCTTGTTCACGGGCGTCGCCATCGCGTCGATCCCGATCACCATCATCTACATCCTGCTGCAGCGCTACTTCGTCGAAGGTATGACCGCTGGGGCGGTGAAGGGATAAGTCCATGCATGGCCTGCGGCGCACCACGGTGCGCGCCACGAACGGCGAGCTCGACTGTGAGATCGACGCGCTGCCCATCGTCGAGCTGGGCGGCATGCCCGGCTGGCTGACCGGCGAGCCGCTCACGGACCAGGGCGTCGAGGTGGCCATGCCCAACCTCCCGCGCGACCTCGAGCTGCCGCGGGTGGAGCCCGAGCCGTGGCGCTGCCTCGTGACGCCGCTCTCGGAGCGCACGGTGCGCATCCGCATCGCGCGGAGGGGCCACCGCGTCTTCGACGAGGTACCCAGCTGGTTGGGCATCGTCGTCGTCGACGACGCCCCGGTCGCCGGGTGGTCGGTGTCGTTCACGGACGGAGGCTGGACCTTCGAGGGCCCGGGGGCTTCCGTCACCGTGGGGGATACGTTCTCGATCGCGGTTCGCGACGCCGACGGCCGCCTCGTCCTGCGCACCGGCGAGCGGCTCCGTCAAGTGGCGGGCTTCCCGATGGCGCCACCGGTGCTCGCCGACGGGAGCACCGTCACGCTGAACCTCGAACTCGGCACCGACGAGGACATCCTCGGCTTCGGCGAGCAGTTCGGCCGGCTGGTGAAGAACGGGCAGAAGATGGTGCTCACCGTCGACGACGCGCTCGGCACCGGCACCGGGCTCGCCTACAAGCCGATGCCCGTGTGGCACTCCACCGCCGGCTACATGGCGCTGGTCAACACCGGCGCCCGCGTCGTCGCCGACGTCGGCCACGTGCGCCCCAGCGTGCTGTCGCTGACCGCGGACGACGACGTGCTCGACCTGATCGTCATCGTCGCCGACGACCCGAAGGTGAGGCTCGCGGAGTACACGCGGCTCACCGGCACCGCGCCGGTCCCGCCGTCGTGGGCGTTCGGCTACTGGATGGGCCGCTGCCGCTACCACTCCGCCACCGAGATGCTCGAGGTGGCCGACCGCCTGCGGGAGCTGGACGTGCCGGCGGACGTGCTCCACGTC
>JAAYZP010000537.1 GCA_012514785.1 Propionibacterium sp.
GCAGCAGTCTCACCCGGATGTCACGGCGGCCGCCCTCCGCGCCTTCGAGGCGGTCCGCGCGGCCGGAAAGCCCGTCGGCGTCAACGCCTTCGACCCCGCTGTGGCGCAGTCGTACGTCGAGGCCGGCGCTGACTTCATCGCCGTCGGCGCCGACGTTGCGCTCCTCGCTCGCGGCACCGAGGCCCTCGCGGCGCGCTGGTCGGCCGGCGACGGCGCCGAGCGCGCGTCGTACTGACGCACCGGGATGCCGAGGCCCGGCGCCGCAGGAAAATTCTTCGATCGCCGCATATTGCGGGTCGTCGCGCCCGGCACCCGCAATGTGCGACGACTGAACTGAAGAAAGCGAACGCGCGCCGCTTCTGGTGCCGCCGCACACCGCGTGACAGGCTGGAGCCCATGAAGAAGTGGCTCGTGCGGTTCCTGTCGATGTATGTCTTCAACGTCGCGGTGCTGCTGGTGATCGGATGGCTGCTGCCGACCGTGCGCGTCGGATGGGCGGCGCTGTGGGCCGGTCTCATCCTGACCGCCGCGACGCTGTGGCTGAAGCCCCTCGTGACGCGCTGGTTCCGCGGCGCCGCGGCCAAGTCGGCGAGCTCCCGCACCTCGTTCGGCGAGAAGGCCGTGCAGTGGGGACTCGTCTTCGTCGTCGAGCTGATCATCTGGATCCTGGTGGTGATCTTCTCCGGCGTCGACGTGCGCGGCTTCTTCTGGGGTTATGTCCTCCCGCCCATCGCGCTGCTCATCGGCTGGGCGATCTATGACGCCATCGACGACAAGGTCGAAGCCCGCGCCGGCTCCCTCTACGACCGCGCCGAGGCCGGCATCCGGGGTTCGAAGTCCGCCGACGCGCAGACCGACGCGCCGCCGGCTCCCCCGTCGCCGGAGACGCAGGCCGCGCGGCAGGAGCTCAAGGACGGCCTCACCGAAGAGCAGCGCCGCATGCTCGACGGGCTGTGACCGGCACGACCGCGTAACAATGCGTCGCGGCCGCGCCCGGCCCCGGCCGTGACGCGGGATGATGGATGGCGCGCGTCACCCACGCGCCCACCCGACTCCCCGGAGGCTCCCTCATGCCGCGTCCCGCCCTGCGCACCCTCGCCCTCGCCGCCGCGGCGGCGACCGCCCTCGCCCTCGCCGGCTGTGCATCCGGCGGCGAGCCCGCGGCATCCGATGACCCTGACGCCGGGTACGTGACGGCGGGCAAGCTCACCGTCGCCACGGGCGAGACGGCCTACTACCCGTACGTGATCGACGACGACCCCGCCTCTGGTGAGGGCTTCGAGGCCGCCGTGGCCTATGCCGTCGCCGACAAGCTCGGCTTCGCACCCGAGGACGTGGAGTGGGTCCGCACGAGCTTCGAGGCGGCCATCGCCCCGGGCCCGAAGGGCTTCGACTTCAACATCCAGCAGTACACGATCACCGACGAGCGCAAGCAGGCCGTCGACTTCTCGTCGCCGTACTACCAGGCCAGCCAGGCCGTCGTCGCGATCGAGGGCGGCGCCGTCGACGGCGTCGACTCGCTCGCGGGCCTGAAGGACCTCACGCTCGGCGCCATGGCCGGCTCCACCAGCGCCGCCACGATCGTAGAGGCCGTGCAGCCGAACGTCGAACCGCTCCTCTACAACTCGAACGAGGATGCCGTCGCCGCGCTCCAGGCGAACCTCATCGACGCCCTCGTGCTCGACCTGCCGACCGCGTACTACGCGACCGGCGTGTACATCGAGGACTCGTTCATCGTGGGCGAGCTGCCCGCGGCCGGCATCCCCGACGAGTGGGGCCTGCTGCTGTCGAAGGACTCGCCGCTGACCGACAAGGTCACCGCGGCCCTCGACGAGCTGCGTGAGGACGGCACCCTCGCCGAGATCACGGACGAGTGGCTCGGCTCCGGGCAGGGCGTGACGCTCCTGCAGTGAGCCGGACCGCCGCCGCCAGCCCCGCCACGTCCGGTACGGTCAAGCCGTGACCCTGCATGAGCCGAGCGCGCTCGAACTCGAGCGCCGTGCCTTCCGTCGACGACGCTCGCAGGGGTCGATCCTCGTCGCGATCGCGTCGACGATCGCCCTCGCCGTCATCGTATGGGCGACGCTGGTCAACACTCCGGGCTGGGCGCTCGTGCAGGAGTCCTTCTTCAACCCCGAGGTGGCGCTGCGATCCCTGCCGCGGGTGTGGGACGGGTTCCTCCTGAACCTCCAGGTGCTGGGGCTCTCCGTCATCACGGTGGGCGTGTGCTCCCTGCTCATCGCGACGCTGCGCACCCTCCCCGGCCCGGTGTTCTTCCCGCTGCGCATGATCGCGGCCGCATACACCGACATCTTCCGGGGCTTTCCGTTCATCATCGTGCTCTACCTGGTCGGGTTCGGCATCCCGACGCTGACCGGCCAGCGCATCCCGCCGATCGTGCTCGGCACGCTCTGCATCACGCTCACCTACTCCGCGTACGTGTCGGAGGTGATCCGCGCCGGCATCGACGCGGTACACCCTTCGCAGCGCCTCGCCGCCCGCGCCCTGGGTCTCGGCTACACGCAGACCCTGCGGCGCATCGTGCTGCCGCAGGCGCTGCGCAAGATCACGCCGCCCCTGATGAACGACTTCGTGGCGATGCAGAAGGACGTCGGACTCATTTCGATCCTCGGTGCGGTCGACGCGGTCCGTGCGGCCCAGATCATGAACGCGCAGACCTACAATTTCACGCCGTACGTCGTCGCCGGCATCCTCTTCATCCTGCTGGCGATCCCCAGCATCCGCCTCACCGACTGGTACACGGCACGCCTGCGCCGGCGCGAGCAGACGGGATCGGTGCTGTGAACCGGGTGCTGCGGGCCACGGGCCTCCACAAGTCGTTCGGCGACACGACCGTCCTCGACGGCGTCGACCTCGACCTCGACGCGCATGAGGTCGTCGCCCTCATCGGCGCGAGCGGGTCCGGCAAGTCGACCCTGCTGCGCTGCCTGTCGCTCCTGGAGCCCATCGACGACGGGCAGATCCTCCTCGGCGAGGAGGACATCTCCGACCCCCGCATCGACGCCAACCGGGTCCGCGCCCGCTACGGCATCGTCTTCCAGAGCTACAACCTCTTCCCCCACCTGTCCGTCATCGACAACGTCACACTTGCCTCCCGGGTGGTGGGCAGGATGCCGCGGCGCGACGCCGAGGCACGCGGAATGACCTACCTCGACCGGGTCGGTCTGGCTGACAAGGCCCGCGTCCACCCTGACCGTCTCTCCGGTGGCCAGCAGCAGCGCGTCGCCATCGCACGGGCGCTCGCCACCGAGCCCGAGGTGCTGCTGTTCGACGAGATCACGTCGGCGCTCGATCCCGAGCTCGTCGGCGAGGTGCTCGAACTCGTTCGCTCCCTCGCACGCGAGGGCGCGACGATCCTCATGGCGACCCACGAGATGGCGTTCGCGCGCGACGTCGCGCACCGCATCGTGTTCCTCGACGGCGGCCGCATCATCGAGCAGGGCACGCCCGCCGAGCTGTTCGGCTCACCGCGCGAGGAGCGCACGCGCGCGTTCCTCGCCCGCGTCTCGCACTGAGCCGCTCAGCCTCAGACCGCGGCAGCGCGCTCCGCGGCTTCGACGACGTTCGTCATGAGCAGGGCTACGGTCATGGGGCCGACGCCGCCCGGGTTCGGCGACAGCCAGCCGGCGACCTCTTCGACGCCCGGGGCGATGTCGCCGTACACGGCCGACTTCCCGGTCTCCGGGTTGTCCTCACGCGTGACGCCCACGTCCAGCACCGCAGCGCCCGGCTTCACGTCCTCCGGCTTCACAAGGTGCTTGACGCCCGCAGCGCCCACGATGACGTCCGCCTGACGCAGGTGCGACGACAGGTCCTGCGTCCCGGTATGCGTGAGGGTCACCGTCGCGTTGACGGCGCGGCGAGTGAGCAGCAGACCGATCGACCGGCCGATCGTGACGCCGCGACCGACCACGACGACATGCTTGCCTTTCAGGTCGTAGTCGTTGCGCTGCAGCAGCTCGATCACGGCGCGCGGCGTGCACGGCAGCGGCGTGTCGATCGGGTCGTTGACGTTCAGCACCAGCCGGCCGAGATTCGTCGGGTGCAGGCCGTCCGCGTCCTTCGCCGGATCGATGCGCTCGAGCACCGCATCGGTGTCCAGGTGCTTGGGCAGCGGCAGCTGCACGATGTAGCCGTGGCAGGTCGGGTCCGCGTTCAAGCGGTCGATCGTCGCCTCGACGTCCTCCTGCGTGGCATCCGCGGGCAGCTCGACCTGGATCGAGTTCATCCCGATCGCCTCGGACTGGCGGTGCTTCATGCCGACGTACAGCTGCGACGCCGGGTCTGCCCCCACCAGCACCGTCGCGATGCCGGGCGTCACGCCCTTCGCCTCCAGCGCGGCGACCCGCTCGGTCAGTTCCGCCTTGATCGTCGCCGCGGTGGCCTTGCCGTCGAGCTTCTGCGCCGTCATCCGTCACTCCTCGTCGCGCGGCGAATCGCCGCAGAGATACCTATGTCGATAGGGATATTACACGTGCAGCCCCGCCCGGGCCAGACCCCGCCCGGGACCTGCGCGGGCCAGACCCCGCCCGGGACCTGCGCGGGCCAGACCGGCTCAGGCCCAGCCGCGCTCGAGTTCCGGGTACAGCGGGAACGCGCCGGACAGCACCTGCACCCGAGC
>JAAYZP010000538.1 GCA_012514785.1 Propionibacterium sp.
GGAAGAGCATGCCGCGTCCGGTGTAGCGCTTCGCGAGCGAGACCACTAGACGGAGGTTGGCCTCCAGGAGGTGGTTCTTCGCGAGCTTCCCGTCCGCCATGATCCAGTGGTAGTCGTCGAGGTCCGCGGCCTTGACGGGCTTCTCCTCGTCGGAGAGGGCCTCCTCGGCGAAGAGTCCGGCCTCGATGCGCTTGGCGAGCTCGACCTCCTCGACGGCGTTCAGCAGGGCCACCTTGCCGATCTGCTTCAAGTAGTCCTTGACCGGGTCGGCGGTGGCGCCGGCGGTCACGACCTGCTGCTCGGGCTCGTCGTCCTCGTCGGAATCCTTGAGGGAGAAGCCCTGCTCCTCGACTAGCTCCTTCTCCTCCTTGGCGGCGCTGGCCTCGACGAACTGCGACTCGTCGACGTCGTCGAGCGAGCGCTTCTTGCCGCCGACGGTCACGACGATGTCGTTGCCGTCCTTGTCGGCCTTGGCGATCGGCACCTCGCCCGACATGACCTGCTGGATCGTGGGCTCCTCGGCGGGCGCAGCCTTGGCTGCGGCGGTCTTGGCCGGCGCGCGGCGGGTGCGCGTCGCGGGCTGCTTCGCCGCGGGCGCGGCCTTGGCCGCAGTGGTCTTGGCAGCGGGTGCCTTCGCGGCCGGCGCCTTGGCGGCCGGGGTCGTCTTCGCGGCGGCAGCCTTCGTCGCCGCCGTGGTCCTGGTGGCCCTCGTGGCGGGAGCCTTCGCGGCGGTGGTCTTGGCAGGGGTCGTCGTCCGTCGGCGAGTAGTCTTGGGCTTGTCGACGTCACTCGCGTCCGTGGCCTTGGTGGTTGTGGCCTTACGGGTGGTCTCAGACACGGTCTTCCTCCAGATTTTGGGCACGCGCCGTCCCGTGGTGGTCAAGGGACGCAACGTCCATCCTTGCACGCGTCCCAGCCGTATTCAAACGATCCCCTCGATCCATCTGCAACGGGCGGGAACTTTTCGGCAGACGACCGCGTTGTTATTCATGTAGGCCGCGAAAGGAGTCATATTTATGAGCACCGCCCGAAGCCGTAATGACGGCATCGACGGAAAGGACGCCGTCGGCCAGTATCTGGACGAGATCGCCAAGACCCCCCTGCTGACGGCAGTGGAGGAAGTTGAGCTTGCGCGCGAGATCGAAGCCGGACTGTTCGCCGGCAAGGTTCTGGACGGGGAGGCCGAGACCTCCTCGGACGCGACGGAAGAGGAATTGCGTTTCATCGCCGACCAGGGCGAGCGCGCCGTGCAGCGGTTCGTGAAGTCGAACCTGCGTCTGGTGGTATCCGTCGCCCGCAAGTACGGGCGCGCCCAGATGCCGATGCTGGACCTGATCCAGGAGGGCAACACCGGACTGATCCGTGCCGTCGAGAAGTTCGACTACGCCAAGGGCTTCAAGTTCTCCACGTATGCGACGTGGTGGGTCCGCCAGGCCATCTCGCGCGGCATCGCACAGCAGGGACGCATCGTGCGTCTGCCGGTGCACGTCGCCGAGCAGGTCAACCAGGTCGCCGCCGTGCGCCGCACGCTGGAGCGTCAGCTCGGCCGCGAGCCCGACACCGCGGAGATCGCGGGCGAGCTCGGGCTCGAGGAGCAGCGCGTCATCGACCTCATCCGCTACTCCCGCGAGCACGTCTCGCTGGACGCCCCCGTCGACACGGACGGCGACACCTCGCTGGGTGACCTGATCGCCCGCGACGTCGCCCCCGGTCCGGACGAGGTCGTGCTGAACGTCGAGGAGCGCCAGCGCATCGAGCAGATGCTCGAGGGCCTTGATGAGCGTTCCCGCGACGTCGTGCGTCGCCGCTACGGGCTCTTCGACGGGCGCCAGGCGAAGCTGGCCGACATCGGCACCCACTGGGGCATCACCGCCGAGCGGGTGCGGCAGATCGAGCGCCTCGCGCTGGCGAAGCTGCGCGAGCGCGTGGGGCTGGCCGCGTAAGCAGCACGAACAACCACAACTAGGGTGGAGGGCATGTCTGATGCCCTCCACCCTTTTTTTGATCTCGACGCGTACGTCGCGCTCCCCCGGCTCGGCGAGCTGGCGCTGAGCCCGGACGGCGGACTGCTCGTCGTCGCCGTCGCCGCGCCCGATGCCGACGGCACCGCCTACACCAGCGCGCTCTGGGCCGTCGACCCGACCGGGTCGGAGCCGGCGCGTCGGCTGACGCGGTCGGTGAAGGGCGAGCAGCTCTCCGCGTTCACCCGCGACGGGTCGCTGCTGTTCGCCTCCAAGCGCGACGTCCCCGCGGAGGGCACCGAGAAGCCGTCGGAGAGCACGAGCGCCGTGTGGCACCTGCCCGCCCGCGGCGGCGAGGCAGGCGTGTTCGCCAGCCGCGACGGCGGCTTCAGCGATGTGCTGACCGCCGAGGACAGCGACGTCGTCGTGCTGGGCGCGAGGATGTTCGCCGGTGTCGCCGACGACGAGGAGGACGCGAAGAAGCGCGCGGCCCGCAAGGAGAAGAAGGTGGGCGCGATCCTGCACACCCGCGCCGGCGTCAGGTATTGGGACCACGACCTGGGCGCGGAGCACACGCGCCTGCGGGTGGGCCGCATCGAGGGCGACGCCGTCCGGGACGTGCGCGAGCTCGTCGGCGACGTCGGCCGGGCCATCACGTCGGCCACAATCAGCCCCGACGGCGAGAGCCTTGCGATCGCGTGGCAGGTGGAAGAACACCTCGGCAGTGGCGCACCGACCTCGTGCTCGTCGACGTCGCCACCGGGGCGCGCCGCACCGTCCTCGGCGAGGAGGGCCGCAGCTACGGCTCGCCCGTCTTCAGCCGCGATTCCGCGACGATCGCCGTCGTGGAGCGCGACGAGTCCGGCCCCGAGCTGGCACTCGACCAGCGCATCCTGCTGCTCGACGTCACCTCGGGCGACGCCCGCGCAATCGACGGGGACTGGGACCGCTGGGGCCGACCCGAGGCATTCTCCCCCGACGGCGCCACGCTGTACGTGACCGCGGACGACGACGGCCACCGCCCGGTCTTCGCCATCGACACCGCCACGGGCGAGGTCCGGCGGCTCACCGAGTCGGGCGCGTTCGACAGCGTCCAGCTCAGCCCCGACGGCGCCACGCTGTACGCCGTGCGCACCGCCTACGACCAGCCGGGCGAGATCGTCGCCGTCGACACCGCCACGGGCCGCACCCGCACGCTGCGCTCCCCCGTCGCCTACCCGGCGCTCCCGGGCTCGCTGGAGCGCGTCGAGACGGAAGCCTCCGACGGCACGCGGATCCCCGGGTGGCTCGTGCTGCCCGACGGCGCCTCAGCGGAGCAGCCCGCGCCGCTCACTCTCTGGGTGCACGGCGGCCCCGTCGCCTCCTGGAACGCCTGGAGCTGGCGGTGGAACCCGTGGCTGCTGGCTTCCCGCGGCCAGGCCGTGCTGCTGCCCGACCCGGCGCTGTCCACCGGGTATGGGCGCGCGTTCATCCAGCGCGGCTGGAGCCGGTGGGGCGCTGAGCCGTACACCGACGTGATGGCGCTCACCGACGCGATCGAGACGCGCGAGGACATCCGCGACGACGCCACCGTCATGATGGGCGGCTCCTTCGGCGGCTACATGGCCAACTGGATCGCCACGCAGACCGACCGGTTCAAGGCGATCGTGAGCCACGCGTCGCTGTGGAACCTGTCCAGCTTCGGGCCGACGACGGACGCGCCCGGCTTCTGGCGCAAGGATTTCACGCCGAAGATGCTGGAGGAGTACTCACCGCACCGCCTCGCGGAGCACATCACGACGCCGATGCTGGTGATCCACGGGGACAAGGACTACCGCGTGCCGATCGGCGAGGGGCTGGCGCTGTGGTGGGCGCTCGCGGGCAACCACGACGGCCCGCCCGAGACGTTGCCGCACCAGTTCCTCTACTTCCCGGACGAGAACCACTGGATCCTCACGCCGCAGCACGCCATCGTCTGGTACCACACGGTGCTGGAGTTCGCGGAGGCGCACCGCGAGGGGCGGGCGCCGACGGCTCACGACCTCCTGTAGTCGTCCAGTGCGGCGGCGAAGCGGCTGAGCAACTGGCTCAGCTCGGCCACTTCGTCGTCGTTCCATGCTGCCAGCGCGTGGTCGAGGGTGGCGGTCTCGCGCGCGAACGTTGCGTCGATGGCCGCCCTCCCGTCGTCGGTGATGGCGACGGTGACGGCTCGCCAGTCGCTCGGATCGGCCCCGCGCTCCGCCCAACCCTGCGCGACGAGCCGCTTCACCTGGGCGGTCACCGTCGACCGGTCCACCTTGTGCCATTCGGCGAGCTCGCTCATCCGCATCGGCCCGTCGGCCGCGAGCACCTCCAGCAGCCAGACTTCCGTGGGCGTCGGCCCCGTCCTCGCAGGCCGGTCCCCGGCCCACCGCTGGATCGACCCCATCGCCTGTCGCAGCGCCCTACCGACGTCGCCGGTTGTTGCCATCAATTCATGCCCTTTCTTGCCAAGCAGTCATTTGGTTTGTACAATCAAACTATACCACGAACGAAAGGAACACGATCTTGAACCAGCCCACGTACACCCCCACCCGAGCCATCATCGCCGAATTCGACAACTACGCATCCGCCCAGGCGGCCGTCGACCTCCTGGCCGACAAGGACTTCGAGGTCGGGACCGTCCGCATCGTCGGGCATGACCTCAAGTCGGTCGAGCAGATCATCGGCAAGCGCACCTACGGTCGCTCCGCGCTCTACGGTGCACTCGGCGGCGCATGGTTCGGACTCCTGCTCGGCATCCTCTTCGGCATCTTCATGCCCGCCGTCGCCTGGCTCAGCGTGATCGGCTGGTCGGTGCTCGTCGCAGCCGTCTTCGGTCTCATCTTCGGCCTGATCAGCCACGCGCTCACCGGTAAGGACCGCAGCTTCGCCGCCACCAGCGGTATCAAGGCGAGCAACTACTCCGTCGAGGTGTTGGCCGACCGCGCCGACGAGGCCCTCCGGATCCTCGCCGCCGGCCGCTGACGCTGATCCCTAGCCCCTTAAGAGTGTGGCTTTGTACCGTGGATGGTACAAAACCACACTCTTTGCGTCTGTTCGGCGACACCACGAACCTCGGGGTCAGAGGAGGCGGAGCAGGCCCTTCGGCACTTGCTGGTTGAGCCGCCGCCGGGCGTCAGCCCTGCGGCGTGGTCGAAACCACCCCGGACATGGGCAGGGACTAGGTTCCAGCGACCGTCGGGGATGGTTTCGACCATCGCCAGCTCCTTCGTCGCGGGCGAGCTCAACCATCAAAGTGGGCGCCCCCCTCAACGGTCGTGAAGCAACTCGCCGGGGTCACAGGAGGCGGAGCAGGCCCTCCTGCGCGCACGAGGCGACGGTGACCCCGTTCTGGTAGAGCCGCCCGACGCAGAAGCCCCGGGCGCCGGCGGCCGACGGGGAGCGCATGTCGTAGAGCAGCCACTGGTCCGTCTTGATCGGCCGGTGGAACCACATCGAGTGGTCGATCGACGCGGACTGCAGGTTGGGCGACATCAGCTGTACCTGGTGCGGGATCGTCGTGACGCTCAGCAGGGTGATGTCGCTCAGGTACGCGAGGACCGCGTTGTGCAGCAACGGATCCGCGGGCATCTCCGTCTTCGTGCGCACCCACGCCCGCAGGCCGGCGCCGTTCTCGTCGTTGGTGGGCTCGGCCGCCAGCTTCACGTCGAGCGCGTCCCACTCCGACAGGATCTCCATGTGGCTGCCGAAGGTGTCCTCCAGCACGTCGCGCAGCGAGCGTGCCTCGTCGGGCGGCGTCAGTCCGAGGTAGGGCTGCTGGGCGGTGTGCTCGAGCCCGGGCTCCGCCTCCTGGAACGAGGCCTGCAGCACGAAGATGGCCTTGCCGAACTGCTTCGTCACCACCCGCCGGTTGCTGAAGGTGCTGCCGTCGCGCACCCGCTCCTCCTCGAACACCAGCGGCTCGTCCGGCGAACCGGGCCGCAGGAAGTAGGAGCTGAGCGAGTGGATAAGGCGGTCGGCGGCCACGCTCCGCGACGCGGCGACGAGCGTCTGCGCGAGCACCTGCCCGCCGAACAGCCGCTGGAACAGGGTGTCGGGCTGGGGGCCACGCCAGGTGAGGTCGTCGATCTGTTCCAGCTCGAAGAGCCCCACCAGGCCCGCTACGTCTTTCGGCATCCGCCCATCATCCCAGACTCCCGCGCAGCCCGCCCTCAGCCGATGGCCGCGAGGGCGTCCTCGACGATCTCCTGCGCCACCACGTGGGTGGTCATCCCGGCACCGCCGGCCGACGAACCGCTGACGATCAGGTCATCGACCTGCGCGAACACGTTGTACGACGTCGACAGGGTCTCGCCCTCGCCGCTCATCGAGAGCTGCACGAAGGCCTCATCGGCGCCGTCGATGTCGATCTCCTCGACGTCCGAGCGGAAGCTGGTGCTGACGCCCTGCATGGTGATCGTCATCTCGGAGCACACCTCGTTCTGCTCGAGGATCGACTCGATCAGGCTCCCGGCATCCCCGGAGCTCGGGAAGTCCATCACCATGAGCACCTTGGTGGAGAAGGTCTCCATGTCCATCTGCATGGCACCGTCGCTCACTGCGTCGCCCATGATGTCGGTGATGCCGCTGTCCTCGGCCAGCGCCGCGCACTCCTCGGGCGTCACCTCGATCTCCTCCCCCAGCTCGGTGGGGACGGCTGACAGGTCCAGGTCGCTGGCGGGGATGCGCTCGGCACCCTCGTGCGCGGCCAGGAAGGCCTCGATCGCGGCCTCCACGCGGCCGTCGCTCTCCGCCGGGGCCTCGTCCGTGGGCGCCTCCTCCGGCGCTTCCGGCTCCTCGACGTCGGTCTCCGGCTCCGCGGGGGCCGTCTCCTCCGGCGCATCGGCGTCGGTCGCCTCGACCGTGGGTTCGGGCTCCGGGGTCGTCTCCCCGTCACCGGAACAGCCGGCGACGGCGAGTGCGGCGGCAGCCAGCGGGGCGATCAGCCACTTCATCTTCATACAAACTCCTTCAGTACTCCCGCGACAGGCTAGCGGGGTGGCGGGGCCACCCGGCCTCAGCCGCGGGCCATCTCGATCGCCCGACGGATCCGCTTGGCGGAGATCGGCACGCTCGTGCGCAGTTGCTGCGCGAACAGGCTCACCCTGAACTCCTCCAGGAGGAACGCGATCTCGTCCACCTCCGGCCGCAGGGGGCCGGGCGGTTCGGCGTCGACGAGGTCCGCGTACTCCGCCTCGAGGTCCTCGACCTGCATCGATTCGCGCGCGTCGCGCGTGGGGTTGGCCTGCGCGGCGCGGACCCGGATGGCCGCCGCCTGGCAGTAGCGCGGCAGATGTTCCAGCCAAGGATCCGGCGTGAAGCTCAGGAAGCGGTCGAACAGCAGGTTCTCGAGCTGGGCGGTGACGTCGACGCGCACCGGATGGTCCGCCGGGAACTCCCCCACCGCGAGTCGCGCCTGCGTGGCGCCGATCAGCGCCTCCGCCGCGATGCCCACGACCTCCTTCGTGCGGTCCGCGCACTCCTGGCGCACCGCCAGCGCGACGCGCTCGTACGAGGCCTCGTCGCGCACGGCGAGCGCGGGCCCGTGCTCCTCGGCGAGCTGCTCCGAGGCCTTGAGCCACGCGTCGCGCAGCAGTGCGGGCACGTTCGGGTACGGCGAGTCCGCCAACGCCAACTTCTCGTTCATGCTGAGGTGCGCGACCACCCACCGCGTCGGGTCCGGATTGGTGAGCGTGAGCAGGCGGCGCAGCCCCTGCACGTGCCCGCGGTCGGCCTTGAGCCTCGTGTCCGCGACGACGACGCCCACGCTCTCCCCCTCGTCGACGAGCGACGGGTAGCCGGTCACGCCCTTGCCGAGCGTCGTGGTGGTGGGAATCGTGCCGAACGTCCACGACGTGCTCCCCGACGACGTCAGCCCGCCCGCCGCGCGGGTCAGCTTCTTAGCCACCTGGCCCGAGAGTTTCGTCTGCAGCCCGGCCAGGTCGGTGCCGCGGGCCACCTCCTTGCCCTGGTCGACGACAACGAACGTCGGCTGCAGGTGCCCCGGCAGCGCGTCGGGCCGCCAGAGGTCCTCCTCGACGGTGAACCCGGTGAGCGTCGTGAGCGCGCGGGACAGCGCGGCGGGGAAGCTCCCTTCCTCGATCTGCCCACGCTCCTCCAGCCAGGCGAGCGCCCGGGCCGCGAAGTCCGGCGCCGGCACGAACGAGGTGCGCACCGACTTCGGCAGCGCGCGGATGAGTTCGGTGGCGAGCTCGTGGCGCAGGCCGGGCACGAGCCAGGTGAAGGGCGCGGCGTCGAGCGAGGCGAGCTGCTCGAGGCGCACGGTGATGGCGGCGCCGTCGTCGCGGGCGCCCGGCTGGAACACGTAGCGCACCGGGAGGTCGGTGGGGCCGACGACGAACCGGTCGGGGAAGTCCGACGGGCGCATCGCGGCGTCGTCGGTGATGCAGTCCTCGGGGGTCAGCGTCGGCCACTCGTCCTTGGGCACGCCGCGGAGCCATTTGTCGAGCGTCGCGCCGGAGAGCACGTGCTGAGGGAGGCGGGTGTCGTAGAACTGGTACAGGGCGTCGTCGGAGATCAGCAGGTCGGGCCGGCGCATGCGGTCGGTCAGCTGCTCGGCCTTCGCGAGGGCACGCCGGTTCGCCGCGACGAGCGGGTTGCGGGTCTGCCAGGAGCCCTCCACGAGCGCGGTGCGCAGGAAGATCTCGCGGACCTCCACAGGATTGGTGGCCGCGTAGCTGCGCCGCCGGCCCGCGATGATCGGCACCCCGAACAGCGTGACGCGTTCGCTGGCCACCACCGTCGAGGTGCGCTGGTCGAAGCGGGGCTCGGACAGCGTGCGCGTCACGAGGTCGCCCGCGACGCCCTCCACCCACTCCGCACGGACGGGCGCGACGGTGCGGGCCCACAGCCGGCTCGTCTCGACGATCTCGAACGCCACCACGAGCGGCGGCGTCGACTTCGCCAGCGCGGACCCCGGCTGTATGGCGAACCGCGTGCCGCGCGCGCCGAGGTATTCCGTGAGGGGCCGGCGCTTGCCGCGCTCCCGCGGGGCGCGTTCCGGCTCGGCGAGCCCGACGTTGGACAGCAGCCCCGACAACAGGGACTGGAGCACGTCGGGGGTAGAGCCCACGGCGTCGATGTCCAGCCGGAGGTCGCGGCACACCTCCTTGAGCTGCGAGACGAGCTCCTCCCACTCCCGGAAGCGCACGAAGTGGAGGAACTCGTCGCGGCACATCCGCCTAAACGCGTTGCCGCTCAGCTCGCGGCGGCGGCGCCGGAGGTAGTCCCAGAGGTTGAGCATGGCCTCGAAGTCGCCGCCCTCGGGCACCGCGCGTTTGCCGTCGTCGCCCTCGGTGACGGCGAAGCGGCGGTGCAGCTCGTCGGCCTTCTGCCGGTGCTCCAGCGGGCGCTCGCGCACGTCCGGGATGGTGAGGCCCGCGACGAGCACGAGGACCTGCCGCAGGCTGCCCCGTCGGTCGCCCTCGAGCAGCATCCGCCCGAGCCGCGGGTCGACCGGCATGCGCGCGAGCGCGCGCCCGGTCCGGGTGAGCCGGAGCTGCTCGCCGGACCGGCGCTCCTGGAGCGCGCCGAGCTCCTGGAGCACGCGGATGCCGTCATTGATCTGGCTGGTGACCGGCGCCTCGACGAACGGGAACCGCGCGATGTCGCCCAGCCCGGACTGCGCCATCAGCAGGATCACGGTGGCGAGGTTGGTGCGCAGGATCTCCGGGTCGGAGAACTCCGGGCGCGCGAGGAAGTCCTCCTCGGAGTACAGGCGGACGGCGACGCCGGGGCCGAGCCGGCCGCAGCGCCCGGCGCGCTGGTTGGCGGAGGCCTGCGAGATCGGCTCGATCGGGAGCCGCTGCACCTTGGTGCGCGCGGAGTAGCGCGAGATGCGGGCGTTGCCGGTGTCGACGACGTAGCGGATGCCGGGCACGGTCACCGACGTCTCGGCCACGTTCGTGGCGAGCACCACCCGTCGCCCCCGGTGGGGTTGGAACACGCGGGTCTGGTCACCCGCGGAGAGCCGCCCGAACAGCGGGAGCGCCTCCAGGCCCGGCAGCCCGAGCCCGTCGACGGCCTCGGCCGCGTCGCGGATCTCCCGCTCGCCGCTCAGGAAGACGAGGATGTCGCCGGTGGGCGACTCCCGCACGAGGGACTCGACCGCGGCGGTGATCTGGTCGATCTCGTCCTCGCCCTCCATCGGCTCGCGGTAGCGCACCTCGACGGGGTAGGTCCGACCGCTGACCTCCACGACCGGGGCGTCGCCGAAGTGGTCGGCGAAGCGCGCCGTGTCGATCGTCGCGGAGGTGACGATGACGCGCAGCTCGGGCCGCTTCGGCAGCAGCTGCTTGAGGTAGCCCAGCAGGAAGTCGATGTTGAGGCTGCGCTCGTGCGCCTCGTCGATGATGATCGTGTCGTAGCGCTGCAGCATCCGGTCGTGCGTGAGCTCGTTGAGGAGGATGCCGTCCGTCATCAGCTTGATGCGGGTGGCCGCACCCACCTTGCGGGTGAAGCGCACCTGGTAGCCGACGAACTGGCCGAGCTCCACCTCGCACTCCTCCGCGATGCGCTGCGCGACCGTGCGCGCGGCGAGCCGGCGGGGTTGGGTGTGCGCGATGTGCTCCCGACCGGCCAGGAGGCAGATCTTCGGCAGCTGCGTGGTCTTGCCCGAGCCGGTTTCGCCCGCGACGATCACCACCTGGTGATCACGGACCAGCTGTGCGATCTCGTCGGCCGCTTCCGCGATGGGGAGATCGGGGTTGACTTGGACCTTCGTCACGCCGCCACGTACAGGGGACACAGGGCGTGCGCCATGAGTCCCCGCATGAGACCACCGAGCTGGACGCCCGGGATCGCGGAGTCGCTGATGCCCAGCACGAGCAGGTCGTAGCCCTCCGAGCGGGTGACCAGCTCGTTGATCGGGGAGTCGGCCACCACGTCGATCTCGAACTCGACGTCGGGGTACTTCTCGCTCAGCGGCTTGGTGATCGCGACGAGGCCACCCTCGGCGAACCGCAGCTGCTGGTCGAGGTCGTGCGGGGAGAGTTTGCGGGAGAAGATGCCCACCGGCGGCTGGATGACGTGCTCGATCTCGAGCTTCGCCTTGTGCAGCCGGGCCTGCTGGAAGCCGGCCTCCAGCGTCGATTCGGAGCCGGGGTCGGTGTTGACGCCCACCCCGATCAAGCCCTTGTCGCCGACTTCCTGTGGGTGCGCGGCCGCCGAGA
>JAAYZP010000539.1 GCA_012514785.1 Propionibacterium sp.
ATTCTTGACCGCCTCCCTTGGATACTCAGACCATCGCGCAGCTACGCTCCGAAGACGAGGAGGCGCTCTACTTTTGAGCGTTTAATTTAAAGAGGGCCGAGTTTAAAAAGTAGAGCGCGTCTCGACACGTCGAGCAGGTTCGCTGAGGCGACGCGGGTGAATTACAAGCGCGTAAGTTGTGCACAACCCGTGGATAACTCTGTGGAGAACCCCTAGCCTGGACGGATGAGCGGACGATTGCCCGACCATGACGTCCCGCTGCCGGTCAACTACCAGGACTGGGAGCACCTCACCTTCCTGCACTGGCGCTACGACCCCGCGACGGTGCAACCCCTGGTGCCGGCCGGGCTCACCGTGCAGCAGTGGGGCGGGGCCGCGCTGGTGGGCATCTCGCCGTTCCGCATGGCGCGCGTGCGGGTCCCCGGCCTCCCGCCGCCGCCCGGCTGGGGCGCGTTCCCCGAGCTGAACGTCCGGGCCTACGTGCGCGCACCCGACGGCCGCGACGGGATCTGGTTCCTCGGCATGGTGGTGCCGGGCCCCGCCTTCGCGCTCGGGCTCCGCGCACTCGGCCTGCCCTACGTCCGATCCCGCTCCGCGGTCGAGATCGACGGCGCACGCTGGCGCTACCGCTTCGGCACGCCCCGCTGGCTCGGCCCGCCGCGCGACGCCTGGTTCGTCGCCGAGACCCAGGTGGGCCAGCCCCTGACCGTGGCGGAACGCACCCCGATGCTGGAGAGCGTCACCGGCCGATGGTCGGCGTTCCACCGCAGGGCGGGCATCGTGTGGCGCACGCCCGTCCTCCACGAACCCTGGCCGCTCCACCACGCCGCCGTCACCGGCGACCTCACCGCCCCGCTCACCTGGGCCGGGCTCCCACCACCCGACGGCCACCCCCTGGCCCACGCCTCGCCCGGCGTGCACTCGGACTTCGGACCCCCGCGACCCGCCGGGACGCGGGGATGAGCGGGGGCGGAGGATCGCCCCCGTTCGGCGTCCGCCGCACTCGACGACTACGCTGCTGCTGGACGGTTTTCGAGGTGAGTGACATGAAGCGGATGGGTGTGCTGGCGGCGGCCGCCGCCGTCGGTCTGTTTGGAGGTTGCACCTCGTCGCCCGAGCCGCTGCCCGACGTCGAGGCCCCGGCGACGGCGGAGGCGCTGGCCAACGCCGAAGCGGTGCCCGACGAACCCCCCGCGCCCGAGGCTCCGCGGCTCGCGCCCCCGGCGCGCAACGACGACGCGCTCGCCTGGGTCGAGTTCCGCGACGGGGCGGTCGTCGGGGAGACGGGCGTCGCCGTCGACGGCGAGTCCTACGTCGTCCGCGCCGTGTGCCGGGGCGCCGAGCAGATGGGCTACGTGCTCCTGGTCGACGGCGAGGAGCTCGGGTCCGCCGAGTGGGAGTGCGACGTCGACGTCATCAACACGGCCTTCGAGGGGGCCGGCCAGCAGGTCGAGGTCCACCTCGACGACCTGTCCGGCGGGGGCGGCGTCGGCTTCGCCGAGGTCCTGCCCGTGTCCGCCGCCGGCGCACCGGAGGACTGACGAGGCGACCCTGAGTCGCGATCCCGCCTCAACTATCCTTGAGAGGCGGAGGTCCACGTGGCGGAATCAGCGGAACCACTCATCACCAGGCGGGCGGCACGCCTCAGGGCGCTGGTGCAGGTGCTCATCGACGGCGCATCCCAGGCCGAGCGCGACCACGCCCACCGCATCGACGCCGTCCGCCCCGAACACCGGGCCAGCGCCATCAACCTCGTCCACTACGTCTGGCTGCGCGGCCGCGACATCCGCGAACTCCAGGCCGAGCTCGCCGACCTCGGGCTCTCGTCGCTCGGCCGCCTCGAGTCCCGCGTGATGCCCACCCTGCGCTCGCTCGCGGGCGCGCTGGACCTCATGATCGGCAGCGACACCGGGCCGGCCTTGCGCGGCGGCGAGATGGCGCTCGGCCCCGCGCTCCTGGACCGCAACGCCGACAACCTCCTCGGCCACCAGCCCGCCGACCGCGTCTCCCGCATCATGGTGACCTTCCCGTCCGAGGCCGCCACCGACCGCGACCTCGTCGGGCAGATGGTGGCAGCCGGGATGGACATTGCCCGCATCAACGCCGCCCATGACACCCCCGAGGACTGGGCCGCCATGATCGCCAATCTCCGGGCCACCGACCCCCGCTACGAGGGCGCCGCCACCGGCCGCCCCGAAGGCGACGACGGGTTCCGGCCAGCGCCGGACCGGTGCCTCGTGGCGATGGACCTCGCCGGCCCCAAGCTCCGTACCGGACCCATCGCGCCCGGCCCCGAGGTGGTGCGGGTGCGGCCCCAGCGCGACGAGTCGGGCCACGTCGTCGAACCGGCCACCGTCGTGCTGGAGGCGTCGCCGTCGGGGGAGAACAGCCGCCACCGCGCCCACCTACCCGTGGACGCCGACTGGCTGGCCGCACTCGAGGTGGACGAGCGCATCGGCTTCGTGGACGCGCGCGGGTCGGAGCGGGAACTCGTCGTCACCGCCGTCGACGACGCACGCGCCGTCACCGAGATGACGCAGACCGCGTACTTCGCCACCGGCACCGTGCTCAGCGGGATGTCCGACGCCGCCGTCGGCGCGCTGCCCGCGACGGAGAGCCACCACTTCGTGCGCAAGGGGGAGCAGATCTGGCTCACGCGATCCCTCGACGCCCACGGACCCGTCGAAGGTGGCCCGCACCGCATCGGCTGCACCCTGCCGCAGGTGTTCGAGGACGCCACCGCTGGCCAGGAGGTGTGGTTCGACGACGGCAAGGTGGGCGGCACCATCGCTGCCGTCCGTGACGACCGCATCGAGATCGACGTCACCTCCGCCGGCGTCGACGGCGTGAAACTCCGCGCCGAGAAGGGCATCAACCTGCCCGACACCCAGCTCGACACCCCGGCGCTGACCGACGAGGACCTCGAGGTGCTGCCGTTCGTCGTCGAGCATGCGGATATCGTCAACTACTCCTTCGTGCGCGACAGGGGCGACGTCGCGGACCTCTTCCGGCGCGTGACCGAGCTGGGACGCGACGACCTCGACGTCGTGCTCAAGATCGAGACGGTCCAGGCGTTCCGCAACCTCCCGCAGATCCTGCTCGAGGCGATGCGGTGGCGCGACGTCGGCGTGATGATCGCGCGCGGCGACCTCGCCGTCGAGGCCGGCTTCGAACGCCTCGCCGAGGTGCAGGAGGAGATCATGTGGCTCTGCGAGGCCGCCCACGTGCCCGTGATCTGGGCGACGCAGGTGTTGGAGTCGCTGGCCAAGCGGGGGATGCCCAGCCGCGCCGAGGTGACCGACGCCGCGATGTCGGAGCGCGCCGAGTGCGTGATGCTGAACAAGGGTCCGTTCATCGTCGAGGCGATCCGGTTCCTGCACGACGTGCTGGAGCGGATGCAGGACCACCAGTCGAAGAAGCGCACGCTGCTGCGCAGGCTCGACTCGTGGGGTCTCGACTGAGCCGGACGTGGTCCTCACAAGGGCATAGGCTGGCGTCATGATGAACTCCCCGAGCTTGACGCCGGCCGACTGGCCGGGCGCGGTGAACGCCTGGCAGGTGCGGCCGGGGCTGTGGCGGATGGGTCGCGCGGAGTGGGTGGAGCGCGAGGGCTGGGAAGCGATGGCCCGCGACGGGGTGGGCGCCGTCGTCGACCTCCGGCTGCCGAACGAGACCCCGCGATCCGACATCGACCCCGACGACGTGCACGTGCCGCCGTCGATCCGGCGCATCGCGGCCCCGGTCGAGGATGCGGACCACCGCGAGTACCGCGAGCTCGCCGTGCCCTACGTCAACCATCCCCGCCTCTACGCTGATCTCGTCGGGTTCTTCCCGCAGAAGGTGGCCCGCGCGCTGCGCATCATCCTCGACGAGTGGCGCGACGGCGGCGTCGTGGTCCACTGCTCCGCGGGTCGCGACCGCACCGGGCTCGCCACCGCGATGCTGCTGCAGCTCGAAGAGGTCCCCGGCGGCGCGGCCGACTGGGAGGAGCAGCGCGGCAACTACGCCACCGGCGTGCTCGGGATGAACGAGTTCTGGCGCACTACGACGCTCACGCACCCGCACGAGCGCTATCTCGAGGAGCGGCAGTTGAGCCCGCTGCTCGACGAGCGGCTCGAGGCGCTGCGGGTATTCCTGGCGGACTGGCCGGGGGAACGTGTCGCGCGGCTGATGGAGACCGGCGAGCTCTGAGCCGAGGTCCCGCCCCGAGGAGACTTTGTGAACGGGTGCTGGTCAGTGGCAGCTCTCGTTCACAAAGTCCCCCGCTTTGGGCAGCGAACCCGAGGGCAGGGGTCACCTGTGCGGCGACGTCGACGCACAGGTGACACCTGCCTACGCCTCCGGCGTCGCCGCCTGGGAACGTAGGAACAGGGTCCGGATCTGCTGGAGGGTTGCGCTGTCGAACTCCTCGA
>JAAYZP010000540.1 GCA_012514785.1 Propionibacterium sp.
AGGTCTTGTCGTGGCTGCCGTACTCCTCGGCCTTCTGCGCCATGAGGCCCACGTTCGCGACGCTGCCCATCGTGCGCGGGTCGTAGGCGCCGTTGGCCTGGCAGTCCTCGATCACGGCCTGGTATACCCCGGCGTACGACGAGTCGGGCAGGAGCGCGAGCGTGTCGGCCTCCTCGCCGTCCGGGCCCCACATGTGGCCCGAGGTGCGGATCATCGCCGGCATCGAGGCGTCGACGATGACGTCGGAGGGGACGTGCAGGTTGGTGATGCCACGGTCGGAGTTGACCATCGCGAGCTCGGGGCCGGCGGCGATCGCGGCGTCGAAGGCGGCGCGGAGCTCCTTGCCGTTGCCCAGGTTCTCCAGCCCCGCGAAGATCGAGGCGAGGCCGTCGTTCGGGGAGAGGCCGGCGGCGGCGAGGTCGTCGCCGTAGCGCTCGAACACGTCCGCGAAGAACACCTTGATGACGTGGCCGAAGATGATCGGGTCGGAGACCTTCATCATCGTGGCCTTCAGGTGGACGGAGAAGAGGACACCGTCGGCCTTGGCGCGGGTGATCTGCTCGGCGATGAACGCATCCAGCGCGGCCGCGCTCATCCTCGTGGAGTCGACGACCTCGCCCTCCAGGACGGCGAGCGAGTCCTTGAGGACCGTGGTGGTGCCGTCCGCGGCGACGTGGCGGATGGTGAGCGTGTCGTCGGCGTCCAGTACGACGGACTGCTCGTTGGCGCGGAAGTCGCCGTCGTCCATGGTGGCCACGGCTGTCTTCGAGTCCTTGGACCACTCACCCATGCGGTGCGGGTTGTTGCGCGCGTAGCTCTTCACCGACTCCGGGGCGCGACGATCCGAGTTGCCCTCGCGCAGGACCGGGTTGACGGCCGAGCCGAGCACCACCGCATACTTGGCGCGGACCTCGCGCTCCTCGTCCGTCGTCGGGTCCTCCGGGTAGTCCGGGATGTCGAAGCCCTGCGACTGCAGCTCGGTGATGGCCGCCTTCAGCTGGGGGATCGAGGCGGAGATGTTGGGGAGCTTGATGATGTTGGCTTCCGGCGTCGTTGCCAGGGCCCCCAGCTCGGCCAGCGCGTCGGGTTCGTCCGTGAACTGCGCGAGGACCCGGGAGGCGACGGAGATGTCGCGGGTCTCCACATCCACACCGGCCTGTCCGGCGAAGGCCTCGATGATGGGGAGGAAGGAGTAGGTGGCGAGCAGTGGGGCCTCGTCCGTGAGGGTGTAAATGATCTTACCCATGGCTATATGGCTCTCCTAGCGTAGAATCTGTTCGGCGCCAGCCTAGTATGACTACCGGGAAGCGCCATCAAGGGTGCCGAGGTAGGCCCCGGGCCGACGTGGCCCGGCGCGCTATCTTTGGCCAATACCGGATTCTTGGGTAACCTTGGCCGCACGAAGCACTGAACAGATTCCGCGGAAATCCGCGAGGGACAAAGCAAGGGGGTCGACCCGATATGGGGCGCGGCCGTGCAAAGGCAAAGCAGACGAGAGTCGCACGCGATCTCAAGTACAGATCCGTGGAGACCGATTTCGCCTCACTCGAACGAGAGTTGCGGGGCAAGTCTTCCGATGAGGACGACGACCAGTTCGTCGACGAGTATGCCGATGTCTACGAGGTTCATGACGACGAGGACGACGAAGACCCTCGCACATGACCGATTGGTCGGGGGACGCAGCGTTACCCGGATACGTCACCCGCACCATCCCGCTGTCAGAAGCATCCACCTACGCCGGTGAGCCGGAAGGCTCGCTCGTCGCCACCGTCATCCGTCGCGGTGATGGTGGGCGTCGGCGCGCGGTGCTGTACATCCACGGCTGGAGCGACTACTTCTTCCAGTCCCACGTGGGCGATGCGTTCGACGCGCTCGGCTATGACTTCTACGCCATCGACCTGCGACGCTACGGGCGCTCGCTGCGCACCGGGCAGCTCGCCGGTTACATCCCGGACCTCCGCGACTACGCCGTCGAACTGGACGCGGCGCTCGAGATCGTCCGCGACGAGGGCCACGACGCGATCGTGCTGGCCGGGCACTCGACCGGCGGGCTGATCGCGTCGCTGTACGCGAACAAGCGGCCGGGCACGTTCACGGCGCTGTTCCTGAACGCGCCCTGGATCGAGTTCCAGGGCTCGCAACTCACGCGTGCGGCGGCGCACCCGCTGATGACGGCCATGTCGGCGGTCTCGCCGACGACGGCGCTGCCCACCGGTGAGAACAACTTCTACCACCGCACGATCTCCGCAGACCTCGACGGCGAGTGGCGGTTCGACACGAACCTCAAGGGCAACCACGCGTTCCGCATCCGCGTCGGCTGGTTGCGCGCCATCATGGCCGGCCAGGCGCGGATCGAGCGCGGGCTCGACATCGACGTGCCGGTGCTGGTGATCATGTCCGACCGCAGCAAGCCCGGCATCATCAGCAATACCTTCCTGGAGGAGTACGCCGAGCTCGATCTGGTGCTGGACGTGCAGCGGATCGCCGAACGGGCACCGGACCTCGGCAAGCACGTCACACTGATCCGCATCCCCGGGGCCCTGCACGACGTCACGCTCTCCCGCGAGCCGATCCGGCGTCGGGTGTTCGACGAGTTGGGCCGCTTCCTCGGTGCGTACGCCTAAACGCCGAGGAGGTGGCACGTGGCGGGAGTCCTGACCGGTTTCGGCGTCATCGCGTTCGTCATATTCGTCGGCTGGCTGCTCGCCAAGCTGAAGATCGTCCGCGGCGATGACCGCATCATCCTCAACAAGGTGGCCTTCTTCGCCGCCAGCCCCGCGCTGCTGTTCACGGTGCTCGCGCAGGCGGACCTCGCCGTCGTGTTCACCGGGTCGCTGGCGACGCACGCCGTGGCCGTCGTGGTCGTCGGGGTCGCGGCTGGGATCCTGATGTGGGCCGGCGGGACGCGAGACCGCGGCCGCCTGGTGATGGGGGCGACCAGCGGCGTCTACGCCAACGCCAACAACATCGGGCTGCCCGTGGCGGTGTACGTCATCGGCGACGGCCAGTACGTCGCGCCCCTGCTGGTTCTACAGCTCGTGGTGATGGCGCCCCTGTTGATGGCCTACCTCGACGGGCTGGGCAGCGGGGGAGTGCGGTTCTGGACCGTGGTGCGGCAGCCGTTCATCAACCCGATCGTGCTGGGC
>JAAYZP010000541.1 GCA_012514785.1 Propionibacterium sp.
GAGGAGCTCTCCAACGAGGCCATCCTGAAGAATTACGCCGTCACCGACCAGCGCATGCCGCTGGAGGAGGCCACCGCGCTCGGCGCCATGGCCATGTTCGGCGAGAAGTACCCGCCGATCGTGCGCATGGTCGAACTCGCGGGCCCCTGGTCACGCGAACTGTGCGGCGGCACACACGTGGGCACCACGGCGCAGATCGGCGTGCTCAACCTGATGAGCGAGCAGTCCATCGGCTCCGGCGTGCGCCGTGTCGAGGCGCTCGTCTCCGAGGACGCGTTCAAGCAGTTCGCGGCCGAGCGTTCGCTGGTGCGCGAGCTCACGGAGTCGCTTCGGGTGCGCCCCGAACAGCTGCCCGAGCGCATCGGGAAGCTCGTGGCCCAACTCAAGGACGCCGAGAAGCGGATCGCCGACATGCAGGCCGAGAAGCTCCTCTCCGGTGCTGCCCAGATGCTCTCCGACGTCGAACGTGTCGGAGACGTCAACCTGCTTGCGATCGAGGTGCCCGGGGTGGGCGGGGGCGACCTGCGTACCCTCGCCAGCGACCTGCGCGCTCGGATGGACGCGGGCACGCCCGGTATCGTCGCGCTCGTCGGCGGCGCCGAGAAGCCGGCGGCCATCGTCGCCACCAACGAGGCGGCACGCGACCGCGGGTTCAAGGCCGGCGCGCTCATCCGGCTCGCCTGCACCGAACTCGGCGGCAAGGGCGGCGGCAAGGACGATCTGGCCCAGGGCGGCGGCGTCGACGCCACCAAGGCCCCGGAAGCGCTCGCGGCCGTGAGGTCCGCCGTCGCCGATGGCTGACACGGCTCGGCTCGGCATCGACTGGGGCAAGGCGCGGATCGGCGTCGCGGCCTCCGGCGCGCGCACGACGTTCGCCTACCCCGTCAGCACGGTCGGGGCCGGCCGCGACGAGCTGCGCGAGCTGGCTGCCATCGTCGAGGAGTATGAGCCCGGCATCGTCTACGTCGGCCTGCCGATCAACCTGCGCGGCGAGTACGGCCCGGCCGCGGAATTCACCATCGCCAAGGCCCGCGGGCTGAGTGCCGCCATCCCGGGCATCGAGGTGCGCCTGGTCGACGAGCGGCTGTCGACGGCGACGGCGTCGCGTAGTCTGGCCGGCGCGGGCAAGAACACCAAGGCCCAGCGTGGCATCATCGATCAAGCGGCCGCTGTGGAGATCCTGCAGGCGGCCCTCGACTCCGAAGAACGCACGGGGACCGCCGCCGGCGAACCCCTGGAAAGCGAGGCATGAATGGCGCCCATGGACGGTCAGAAGCCGGTGGACTGGCGCAACGTCGCCTATTACGCCCGCGGCGCGTTCGCCGTGATCATCGCCCTGGCGGTGCTCGTCGGTGGCGGCTACTTCGCCTACTCGAAGATCACCGAGGTTTACACCGATCTCACCACCCCGGAGGACGACTACGTCGGCGACGGCACCGGTGAGGTCGAGGTCGTGATCCCGCAGGGCGCGGGCATCACGCAGATCGGGGACATCCTCTACGAGGCGGGCGTGGTGAAGTCGGTGCGGAAGTTCCGCTCGGAGGCGCAGCGCTCGGGCCAGGCCGGTGAACTCCAGGCCGGGAGGTTCCGCCTCCAGAAGGAGCTGCCCGCCGAGACCGCCTTCGCCATGCTGCTCGACCCGGCCAACATCCAGCGGATCTGGATCACGTTCCCGGAGGGCCTCACCTCCGCCGAGCAGGCGCAGCGGATCCACAATGAGCTCGAAGTGCCCATGGAGGAGATCGAGGCCGCCTACGCGAACACCGAGGCGCTCACCCTGCCGGAGTGGGCCGAGGGCGACGTCGAGGGCCTCCTGTTCCCGTCGCGCTACGTCGTGGCCGAACCGATCACCGCGCTCGGCATCGTCCAACGGCAGCTCAGCCAGTTCAACACGGTCGCCTCGCGCGTCGACCTGGCGGGCCGGGCCGAGGCATTGGAGATCGAGCCGCGGGACATCCTGACGATCGCCTCGATCATCGAGGGCGAGGTGAGCAACCCCGACTACCAGCCGCTGGTGGCCGCCGTGATCTACAACCGCATTGAGCAGGACATGAAGCTCGAGATGGACTCCACCGTGCATTTCTTCGCCGGCAACGAGGGCGGGGGCGTGACCACCACCGCGGAGCAGCGCGCCACCGACCACCCCTACAACACGTACTTCCACGAGGGCCTGCCTCCCGGTCCTATCACCAACCCCGGCGAGAGTGCGATGAACGCTGCATTGAGTCCGGCGGACAGCGACGCGATCTTCTTCGTCACGATCGACCTCGATACCGGCGAGACGGTGTTCGCGGACACCTACGAGGAACACGAGCAGAACGTCGCGACGTGGCAGCAGTGGTGCGGCGAGAACCCCGGGCGGTGCTGAGGATGCGCTGCGCCGTGATCGGCGATCCCGCCCACCACTCGCTCTCACCCGCGATCCACCGCGCCGGCTACGATGCCAACGGTCTGGACTGGCACTACGACGCGATCACCGTCACCCCGGACGAGCTCGACGGCTTCGTCCGCGGCGTGATCGACGACCCCGGCTGGGCCGGGCTCAGCGTCACGGCCCCCCACAAGGAGGCCATGCTGGCCTATGGGGAGGCCGACGAACCGAGCCTGCTCGTCGGCGGTGCCAACACCCTCGTGCTCAGGGGCGAGACGCCGACGCTGCACAACACCGACGTCCCGGGCTTCGTCGTCGCGTGGCGAGCCGCCACGGACGAGGTGCCGAAGCGGGCGGCGATCGTCGGCGCGGGCGCGACGGCACGCGCCATCCTCGTCGGGCTCGCCGGGTTCGGGACCAGGGAGGTCACCATCCTGGTGCGCAACCCGGACCGCGCCGCCGGCCTCCTGGAGTTGGCGCGCGCGCTCGACATCCCCGCCGAAGCCCGGCTGCTCTCCGACCCGATCGAGCCGGTGGATCTCCTCGCGAGCACCATCCCCGCCGAAGCCACCGCACCTTACGCCCGCCAATGGGCGGACAGCGCGGCGGCGCTGTTCGACGTCGTCTACGACCCCTGGCCCACCCCTGTGGCAGTCGCCGCCCGCGACGCCGGCCGCATCGCCCTGAACGGCCTCGACCTGCTCGCGGGCCAGGCCGTCGACCAGTTCTACCTGCTCACGGGCCGGCAGGTCACGCTGGAGGCCTGTCGTTCGGCAGCCGAACAGGAACTTCAGCGCCGACAGCGCCTCTGAGAGGATGGCACACATGCTTCGTTACCTGACCGCCGGTGAATCGCACGGCCAGTCGCTCATCGCCACCATGGAGGGCATCCCTGCTCACGTGCGGGTGGGGGAGGCCGAGATCTCCCGCAACCTCGCCCGGCGCCGCCTCGGTGCCGGCCGCGGGGCACGGATGAAGTTCGAGGCCGACGCGTTGCGCCTGCTGGCCGGCTTCCGCCACGGCGAGACCCTCGGCTCACCCATCGCCGTCGAGATCGGCAACACCGAGTGGCCCAAGTGGGAACAGGTGATGGCACCGGGTGAGGTCGACGAGGAGATCCTCGCGAGCCTCGCCCGCAACGCGCCGCTCACCCGTCCCCGCCCCGGCCACGCCGACCTCGTCGGCATGCAGAAGTACGACTTCGACGAGGCGCGCCCCATCCTCGAACGCGCCTCCGCCCGTGAGACGGCCGCCCGCGTCACGCTCGGCACCATCGCGCAGGCCTTCCTGCACCAGGCGCTCGGCATCCGCGTGCTGAGCCACGTCGTCGAGCTCGGCCCCGTCGCCTCCACCTCGACGAGCCTCCCCACCTACGCCGACCTCGACGCCATCGACGCCGACCCCGTGCGCTGCTTCGACGCCGACGCGTCGGCCGCGATGCAGGCGGAGATTGACGCCTGCCACAAGGAGGGCGACACGCTCGGCGGCGTCGTCGAGGTGCTGGCCTACAACGTGCCGCCCGGCCTCGGCTCCCATATCCAGGGCGACCGCAAGCTCGACTCGCGCCTCGCGGGTGCCCTGATGGGCATCCAGGCGATCAAGGGCGTGGAGATGGGCGACGGCTTCGGACTCGCCCGCCGCCGGGGCTCGCAGGCGCACGACGAGATCACGCCGGGCATCAACCGCGTCACCGGCCGCTCCGGCGGCACGGAGGGCGGCATGTCCACCGGCGAGCTGCTGCGCGTGCGCGCCGCCATGAAGCCGATCGCGACCGTGCCCCGGGCGCTGCGCACCATCGACGTCACCACCGGCGAGGAAGCCCGCGCCCACCACCAGCGCAGCGATGTCTGCGCGGTGCCGGCCGCCGGCGTCGTGGCGGAGGCCATGGTCGCGCTCGTGCTGGCCGAGCTGGCACTGGAGAAGTTCGGCGGCGACTCGGTCGCCGAGACGAAGCGCAACGCGGACGCCTACCTGGCCGATGTCGCGTCGCGAGGTCTGGAGATCGCATGAGCATCGCACTGATCGGCGTGCCCGGGGCGGGGAAGACCACCGTCGGGCGCGCGCTGGCCGACCGCCTCGGCAAGTCGTTCGTCGACGTCGACCAGCGCAACGAGGAGGTGCTCGGCAAGCCCATCGCCGAGGTGTTCGTCGACGAGGGGGAGCCCTACTTCCGCCAGGTGGAGGAGTCGGCCACACTCGAGCTGCTCGAGTCCACCGACGTCGTCTCCCTCGGCGGTGGCGCGATCATGAACGAGCGCATCCGCGAGGCGCTGCAGGCCCACGAGGTGATCTGGCTCCAGGTTTCCGTCGGGCAGGGGTCTCGCCGCGTGGGCATGAACACCGTCCGCCCGCTGATGCTCGGCAACGTCCGAGGCAAGCTCATCGAGCTGACCCGCGAGCGCACACCCTTCTACGAGTCCGCGGCTACGCACGCGATCGACACGGACGGGCGCGAGCCTGAGCAGATCGTCGACGAGATCGCCGGGGTGCTGCGCACGTGAGCATCCACGTCGCCTCGCAGCTCGGCCCCTACGACGTCCACCTCGGCCACGGCGCGCTCCGGCACCTGCCGGCCGCCGCCGACGGGCACGGCCGGGTCGCGGTCATCCACCCGCAGCACCTCCCGCAACTGGCGGACATCA
>JAAYZP010000072.1 GCA_012514785.1 Propionibacterium sp.
CCATCGGCGTTCCGGAAGGGGAGACCCGCCCAACTGACCCTCCAACCGAGGCGCCTTCGCCGAGCCCGACCACTCCGTCGCGCCCGGGACCGCCGAGCACCGGAGTCTGACTGGGTAAACATGGCCCGGGTGGTCCCTATCAGGGATTGCCCGGGCCATTCTCATTCGCTCGTGGGTCAGCCGACGGTGAGGCGGATCTCGTTGTTCCAGGGATCCATTGCGCTCAGCGTCCTGCCGTCAAAGTTCGGCGTGTGGCCGGCTGCCTTCAGGCGGGCGGCCGCGTCGTCGATCTCCTGCGCGGTGGGCACGAGGATGTCGACGACGCCCATGCCGAGAGTGGAGGAGCGGGGCGCGGCGCCGCGCGAGTTCCAGACGTTCATCGCCATGTGGTGGTGGTACCCGCCGTCGGAGACGAACAGGGCCTGGCCGCCCATGAGGAAGGTCTGGTCGAAGCCGAGGGCGTCGACGTAGAACTTCTGCGCGGATGCGATGTCGCCCACCTGGAGGTGGACGTGGCCGAGCTCACCCTTGACGTCGCCGTGGGACGAGTCGTTCAGGTGCGTCTGCATGTACTGGTTCGGGTCGACGTACAGGGTGTCCATCTGCACCTGGTTGTCGATCCAGGTCCACTCGTCGCGGGGGCGGTCGTGGTAGAGCTCGACGCCGTTGCCCTCGGGGTCGGTGAAGTAGAAGGCCTGGCTGACGAGGTGGTCGCCGGCGCCCGTGTAGGTCTCGGGGAAGTGGGTGGCCATGCGCTCGATGGCGCCGGCGAGCGACGACCGCTCCTCGTAGACGACTGCCGTGTGGAAGAGGCCGGCCGAGCCGCGGGGCGCGGGGCGGAGGTCCTTCGACTCGGTGAGGCGGACGACAGGGGTGTCGGCGAGGCCGAGCGTGACGGCGCCCGGCTCGTCGCTCAGAGGCTTCAGGCCGATGCCGCGGGTGTAGTAGTCGACGAGGTTGGCCATGTCGCGGACGCGGAGTTCGAGGCGTCCCATGTGGGTTTCAGCTGCGAGAGTCATGACAGGAACAATACAGTTTAACTTTCAACTACACAAGGAGGGTGGCAACTTTCCATGGTTCGTTCGGGCTCAGGCGTCGCGGACGATGACGACGCCGGGGCCGTCGATGACGAGGCGGCCGTCGTCGAGGCGACGCGGCTCGTCCCACGCGGCCAGCAGCTCGCCGGTCAGCGGCGTCGCGACCCGCTCCGCCCTCGTCACCACCACCTCGAAGCCCGGCCGGCGCATCACGAGGGTGTCGTCGTCGACGATGTCCACCCGGTGGCGCGTGAGGTTCGGGTCCATCGCGCCCGGCAGCTCGCGGCGCAGGCGTGTGAGGGCGCGGTACCAGTCGAGCATCCGCTGGTGGGGCCGCTGGGAGACCTCCTCCCAGCGCAGCGACGAGCGGGTGAACGTCGACTCCTCCTGCGGGTCCGGCACGTCGCCTTCCCAGCCCATCGCCTCGAACTCGCGCGCGCGGCCCTCGCTCACGTGCGGGCCGAGCTCGGGGCCGAGGTCGCTGAAGTACGGGAACCGGCTGGTGGCGTTCCACTCCTCGCCCATGAAGATCATCGGCGTGAACGGGCCCAGCAGGTACATCGCGGCCGCTGCGGCCTGCGCGCCCGGCCGGATCGAGTGCCCGATCCGGTCGCCGACCGCGCGGTTGCCCACCTGGTCATGATTCTGCAGGAACACGACGAACGAGTGCCCGTCGTAGTGCTCGCTCGCCGGCTCGACGGGCGCGCCCCAGCGCCGGCCCCGGAACGTCGAGTGCGTCCCGTCGTGGACGAACACCCCGGTGAGCGCCTTGCGCATCACCTCCGCCGAGCCGAAGTCGACGTAGTAGCCGTCCCGCTCGCGCGTGAAGAAACTGTGCAGCGCGTGGTGCACGTCGTCGGCCCACTGCGCACCCATCCCGCGGGCCTCCGGCGCCGCATCGGCCGGCGACACCATGGACGGCTGGTTGAGGTCCGACTCCGCCGTCAGGAACAGCGGCCGCCCGAGCTGCTCGGACCAGCGCTCGGCCCGCCCCGCCATCTCCTCCAGGAAATGCGGCTCGGACGTGTCCGCCATGGCGTGCACCGCGTCGATGCGCAGCCCGTCGACCTGGAAGTCGACGAACCACTGCCGCACCGCGCCCAGCAGGTAGGCGCGCACCTCGTCGCTGCCCTCGCCGTCGAGATTGATCGCCGAACCCCACGGCGTCTCGTGGCGATCCGTGAAGTACGGCCCGAACTCCGCCAGGTAGTTCCCCTCCGGCCCGAAGTGGTTGTAGACGACGTCCAGCAGCACCGCGATCCCGTGCTCGTGGCACGCGTCGATGAACCGCACGAAGCCCTCCGGCCCGCCGTAGGCGGCGTGCGTCGCGTAGTTGCCGACGCCGTCGTAGCCCCATCCGCGGTCGCCGGGGAAGTCCGCCACCGGCATCACCTCCACGGCATCGACGCCGAGCCGTGTCAGGTGGCCGAGCTTGGCGATCGCCGCGTCGAACGTGCCGGCGTCGGTGAAGGTGCCGACGTGCATCTCGTAGAGCACCCTGCCGCGCAGGTCCATGCCGTGCCAGCCGGGGCGCTCGAAGATCGAAGGATCGACGATCTCGCTCGGCCCGTGCGGGCCCTCGGGCTGGAACAGGCTGCGGGGGTCCGGGCGGGGATCGCTGCCGTCGAGGCTGAACGCGTAGCGCGAGCCCGGGGCGAGCTGCTCGCCCACCCACCAGCCGCCCGCGCGGGGTGTCATCGCGCGAGGCTCGCCGTCGACGACCGCCTCGACCCGGTCTGCGTTCGGGGCCCACACCTCGGGCCTGGTGATGTCACGCATCCTCCAAGCCTTGCAGATGACGGAGTGCAGGGCTACCAGCTGCGACCGCTCGATCCTCCACCGCCGCTGCCTCCGCGGCTCCCGCCCCCGAACCCGGAGCGCCCGCCGGATCGGAAGCCGCCCGAGCCCCCGGAGATCCCCGGGCCGCGGGTGGCGCTCTGCCTCGTCGTCAGCGTGTTGTGCAGCCTGGAATCCATCCGACGAATCCGCCGACCCACCACCGCAGCCGAGGCCACCCCCGGCATGAACGACGTGTCCAGCCGTGGGATCCGCCCCGCCTCGGCCAGCTGTTCGCAGACCTTCGTCCACCGCTTCGTCTCCCCGAACAGCACCGCCCACGGCAGGTAGCGACGGTAGACGTCGCGGTCGGCCTCGTAGGCCAGCTGGTCCGCCTCCGCGGTGCGGATGTAGGTGCGGAAGCCGAGCACCTGCTGGCGTAGCGCCGTGCCGTCGGCGTTCAGCGCGTAGGTGGGCTCCGCCGCGCCGGTGATGAGGCCGCGGAGGAACAGCAGCGCCGCGATGGCCACCAGGGCGGGGAACATCGGCGGCACCCCGGCCAGGAACATCCCCAGTGCCAGCGCCGGGAGCGCGCGGCCCGCCGCGACGTGGAAGACGCGGGTGGCCGTCGTCTTCTGCTTGTTGCCGCGCCGGAAGTGCGCCACCAGCGCCACCTGCCGGAACTCCTTCTCCACCTCGGCGTTCATGAGCTGCATCCGATTCTTCGTCAGCCGGTCCGTGAGGTTCGTCGTCGCGCGCCGGAACAACGCCCACTCCACCTTCGAGGTGGCGCGGTCGCCGTCGAGTTTCGCGACGGCGAACGGCTCGGTCCCCAGCCGCACCGACCCGGCCACCGCCATCTGCACCAACGTGGCGGCGGTGTGTCGGCCGTCGAAGCGGCGGTCCAGCACGAATCCGGCGCGGGCGACGTCGGCCGCGGGCGGCTGGAAGCGCACCGGGACCTGCCCCTGGAAGGGTGCGTCCGAGACGTCGCGCCCGGTCTCCCCGGGCGGCGCGTCGGCGTAGTGCTGGTCCTTCGTGCCGATCCGCACCCGCCCCACGGCGGCACCGATGCGCGCCATGAAGAGGAACGACGCGATCGCGCCCACGACGACGGCGATCGCTGCGGTGACGAGGATCGAGTCGCGGCTGAGCCCCGTCGTCGCCGCGACGTCGGCCACGGAGGCGGCGGGGAGCTCGACGACCATCCACTGGTTGCGGCGGTCGGGGAGCACCTCCTGCTCCCAGGTCAGGGTGGCGCTGGCGCCGTCGATCATCGCGCCGTCCAGGCAGGCCACGTCCTGCGGGCCCCGCCACTCGCAGCCGACGTCGTCGATCGCGCCGGGCGCCCGCCGGGTGATCGAGCCGGAAGTCGGGGTCGACGCGACGATGCTCGTGCCCAGTGGCCACGCGAAACGGGCCGTGTCCCCGTCGGCCTCGACGGTGCCCGCGACACTCCACGTGCTGACCATCTCGATCTGCCCGCCGTGGTCGGCGGGGAACTCGACGTCGTGGGCGAGCGTCACGTCGCTGCGGGACCGGCCGGTGGTGCTCGTGCGGTGCGTGAGCGGTGTGCCGTCGGCGGTGGCGGCGTCGAAGTCGGTGACGTCGAAGAGCCGGTCGCGCACCCACGTCGCACCGCGCCGCACGGGCAGCGAGTGGCGCACCCGCTGCGCCCCGTCGGGGAGCGCGTAGGTGGTCCGTTGGGTGAAGTCGGCCGACCCGTCCCGCCGGATCTCCACGAGCGTTTCCGACGCGAGCTCGAGCGGCGCGCGCAGCTGGCGCTCCTGCAGCCGGGGCTCCGCGCCCCGCTGGGCCGCGGGGAGCTCGGCCACCGCGGTGATCGTCTCCCCGGATGCGACGTCGGTGCCCGTCAGCATGGCAGCCCCACCCGCGACGTCAGCCCCGCACTCCCGCGGGCCCGCCAGGCAGCGGGCTCGGGGCACGTCGCCGGCGGCGGCGTCGATCGTCACGCTGAAGCGCTCGATGGCGGGGTAGTCGTCGCTGGTGACGTCGAGGTGCAGCTCGGGCACGCCGTCGAACGTGCGGAGCCCGCCGGCCATCGCGTAGCTGATCACGTACGTCTCTCGCGACGTGTCCAGCGCGCGATCCGGGTCCCCGATGCGCAGCGACGTGTGGCGCCGCCCGTCGCCGTCGGTGCGGTCGGTCTGCGTGAAGGTGGCGGGGGCGCCGGTCGGGCTGGAGACCTCGACGTCGGTGATGTCGTAGACGGCGTGGAGCGACGGGTCCAGCTCCCACACCTCGGCCGTGACGAGGTCGAACTCGATCCCGCGCCGCCCGGTCTGCCCGAAATCCCAGTCGATCTCGTAGCGCGCGTGCACCGTGCCGTCGGCGGAGACGTCGAAGTGCACGTCGAGCCCGCGGACCACGTCCGTGGCGGCGTGCGCCGGCGTCGCGAAGGGCAGCAGGACGAGTGCGAGCGCGACGACGAGCGCGCGCAGGGTGGTTCTCAGCATCGGGGCGACAATAGCCGCCCCGCGAGTCACTCGTCGTGCGGTATCAGCAGCGCGACCGGCAGCGTGGCCAGGATGTCCGTGAGCGGGGTCTGGCCGCCGTCGACGACGCGGTCGGTCAGCAGGTCGAGGAACCGGCCCTCCGGCAGGAACAGCGTGTGCTCGCCCCAGCCGCCCCGCTCGTGCAGGGCCGAGGGGAGCCTCGTCGCGACCGTGACCGCGGCCACCTCGTCGCCCGTCCCGCGCGCGAACGCCACCGCGTGCCCCGACGTGGAGGCCACCGGCCTGTACGTGGCCGCCTCGCCCCGGAACGCGTCCGGGTGCTTGCGGCGGTGGCGCAGCGCAGTGCTCGTCACGAGCAGCTTCTCCGCGTCGAGCCCGACGATGTCGCCCGCCTCCACCGCGGCCAACATCCCGGCCTGGCGGTAGTAGTCCACCTCGCGGCGGTTGTCCGGGTCCACGAGCGAGAGGTCGACGATCTCGGTGCCCTGATACACGTCGGGCACGCCGGGCATCGTGAGCTGGATCAGCTTCTGCCCGAGCACCGTGGCGCGCACAGAATCGCGCGTGAGCTCCGTGAAGTCATCGAGCGCGGCGACCACCCGCTCATTCGTGAGCGACGACGTCGCGAGTTCCAGCACGGCCTCCTCGTAGCCGGGGTCCGGCTCGGTCCACGTGGTGTGGGTCTTCGCCTCCCGCATCGCCTTGGTGAGGTAGCCGGTCAGCCGCTCGGCGGAGATCGGGTGCGCGCCGGCGCTGGTGCCGGGCAGCGACCAGGTGGCGGCGAGCGTCTGCCACAGGAACAGCTCGGTGGCACCGTCGACCTGCTCGGAGCGGGCCTCCGACGTCGCGGCCCGGAGCTCGGCGAGGCAGGCCTCCCACTCGCGCGGGTACTCGGTGATCGCCGACAATCGGGCGCGCACGTCCTCGGAGCGCTTCGTGTCGTGCGTGGACAGGGTGGTCATCGTGTCGGGCCAGGTGCGGCCGAGTTGCTCGCTGAAGTCGTGGAACACGTCGGGGGAGAGGCCGACGATCGTGGGCTCGGTGCCCACCTCGTTGACGCCGATGAAGCGGTTCCAGCGGTAGAAGGAGGTGTCCTCCTTCGACTTGGCCATCACCGGCCCGCACGTCTGGGCGAAGCGGATCATGAACTCGGCCACCGCGTCCTTGTCGACGCGGGCGTCGATCTCGCCGAGCGCGAGCGTCGCGACCAGCTCCAGGGTGTCGAGCTCGTCCTCGTCCAGGTGCTCCTTCGCGCGCTCGGCCGCGCCGGCGATTACCTCGCGGTCCATCTCCGTGGGCGGCACGCCCGGCTCCGCGTAGGCGCGGTAGCGGTCCATGCCGATCAGCAGCTCGGTGATCGCGCGGAGGATCTGGCGGCGGGTGTGGTCGCGCAGATGGATGTCGCCGTCGCAGATGCCGACGACGATGGAGGTGAGCCGGTTGACCTCGGTGAACAGCATGTCGCCCACCACCTCGCGCTTGGCCTTCGTGAGCGCGGAGTGGAAGAAGCCCTGCGCGGCGTCGACGCCGACCCGCTCCCAGATATCGTTCAGCCTCGGCAGCGCCGAGCCGTCCTGGAAGAGCCCCATGATGCGCAGCAGCGCCTCGTAACCCGTCGTGCCGGCGCACTCGAAGGTCTCCGGCAGCAGCTCGTCGTACTCGAGGATCTTCTCGACGACGACGAAACAGCCCCCGCTGGCGCGCTGCAGGTCCGCGAGGTACTGGCGGGGATTCGCGAGCCCGTCGATGTGGTCGATCCGCAACCCCTGGATCAGCCCCTCGCGGTGCAGGTCGAGCAGCACGCGGTGCGTGGCCTCGAACACCTCCGGGTCCTCGACCCGCACGGCGGCCAGGGTGTCGACGTCGAAGAAGCGACGGTAGTTCAGCTCGTCGGAACCGACCCGCCAGTACGCCAGCCGGTACCACTGGCTCTCCAGCAGTTCCTCCAGCGGCAGGTCCTCCGTGCCGGGCTTCACCGGGAAGACATGGTCGAAGTACACGACGACGGGTTGCGACGACGGGCCCGCCGGCGTCGGCACCTCGCGGGTCTCGAGCGTGATGTTGTGGGCCTCGAGTTCGGTGCCGATCTTGTTGCCGAGCACCGGCATCAGGATGGCGCGCTCGCCGGAGAGGTCCATGTCGAACCAGTTCGCGTACTCGGAGTCCGCGCCGCGCCGCAGCACCTCCCACAGGGGGCGGTTGTGCCACAGCGGGGTGGGCACCGACATGTGGTTCGGCACGACGTCGACGATCAGCCCCAGCCCGTGCTCACGGGCCGCGGCGGCGAGGCGACGGAAGCCGTCGTCGCCGCCGAGGTCCTCCGAGATGCGGGTGTGGTCGACGACGTCGTAACCATGGGTGGAGCCTGGTGCGGCCTGGAGGATGGGGGAGCAGAACAGGTGCGTCACGCCCAGCGACGCGAGGTACGGCACACGGGCGGCCGCGTCGTCGAACGTGAAGCCGCTGTGCAGCTGGAGTCGGTACGTGGAAGCTGGTGTGGTCACCCGCCCAGCCTAACCCGCACGGTGTCAGGGGATGCGGTAGGTCCCCTCGGGCCGGAGCCGGTGCAGCTCGCGGGCCCGGCGGTGGACGACAGATCGACGGTGGTGCGCATGCTGGCATCGCACGTGATGCAGCGCTGATGTAGTGCTTCACCTGCCGTAGGCCGGAAAACCTCCCGCGCAAGGGAGGTTTTCCGTGCCATGGCAGGCGTTGCAGTTTACCTGTGGTAAAGCCCCCGCTACGCCGTGATCGCCGCCGCGAACTGCGACTGGTAGAGCTCGTAGTACGCGCCCTTCGACTCCAGCAGCTGATCGTGGTCGCCCTGCTCGACGATGCTGCCGTCGCGCATCACGAGGATCACGTCGGCGTCGCGGATGGTGGAGAGCCGGTGCGCGATGACGAACGACGTGCGCCCGGTGCGCAGCGACGTCATGGCCTGCTGCAGCAGCAGCTCCGTCCGGGTGTCCACCGAGCTGGTCGCCTCGTCGAGGATGAGCAGCGCCGGGTCTGCCAGGAAGGCGCGCGCGATCGTGATCAGCTGCTTCTCACCCGCCGAGATGTTGGAGCCCTCCTCGTCGATCACCGTCTCGTAGCCGTCTGGCAGCGAGTGCACGAAGCGGTCGACGAACGTGGCCTTCGCGGCCTCGATGATCTCGTCGTCGGTGGCCTCCGGGCGGCCGTAGGCGATGTTGTCCCAGATCGTGCCGCCGAACAGCCAGGTGTCCTGCAGCACCATGGCGATGTTGCGCCGCACCTCGCCGCGCGCCACCGTCGCGATGTCGACGCCGTCGAGTGTGATGCGCCCGCCGTCGAGGTCGTAGAAGCGCATGATGAGGTTCACCAGCGTCGTCTTGCCGGCGCCGGTGGGGCCCACGATCGCGACGGTCTGGCCGGGCTCGGCGACGATGTTGAGGTCGCGGATCAGCTCGGTCTCGGGGGAGTAGGAGAAGTCGACGTGCTCGAACTCGATGCGCCCCCGCGCCTTGTCCTGCAGCTTCAGCTCCGGCTCCTCGGACATCTCGTCGGCGTCCATCAGCTCGAACACGCGCTCCGCGGACGCGACGCCCGACTGCAGCAGGTTCGCCATCGACGAGACCTGCGTCAGCGGCTGCGTGAATTGCCGCGAGTACTGGATGAACGCCTGCACGTCGCCGATGTTCATCGTGCCCGACGCCACCCTGAGCCCGCCGATCACTGCAACGACGACGTAGTTCAGGCTCCCCACGAAGAACATGATCGGCATGATCAGGCCGGAGACGAACTGCGCGCCGAAGCCCGCCTTGTACAGCCGCTCGTTGCGCTCTCCGAACTCCCCGATCACCTCGCGCTTGCGGCCGAACACCTTCACCAGCGACTGGCCGGTGTAGGCCTCCTCGATGTGCGCGTTCAGCTCGCCCGTGGCGGCCCAGTTCTCGCGGAACAGCCGCTGGGAGCGCTTGCCGATCACGCTGACCACCAGCATGCCGACCGGGATGCTGAGGATCGCGACGAGCGCGAGCGTCGGCGAGATGAAGAACATCATGAACAGCACGCCGATCAGCGTGAGCAGGGAGGTGACCAGCTGCATCAGCGTCTGCTGCAGGGTCTGCGAGACGTTGTCGATGTCGTTGGTCACCCGCGACAGCAGCTCGCCGCGCGGTTGCTTGTCGAAATACGACAGCGGCAGCCGCTCGATCTTCGTCGACACCGCCGCCCGCATGCGGTAGACGGTGCGCTGGATCGCGCCGTTGAGCACCCACCCCTGGATCAGCGAGAACAGGAAGGACACCAGGTACAGGCCGAGCACACCGATCAGGACGAGCCCGATCGCCCGGAAATCAATGCCCTGCCCGGGCACGAAGTTCAGGTTCTCCAGGAGGTCGGCCAGCTCGGGGTTCGACTGCTGCGTGGCCTCGACCAGCTCCTCCTTGCTGGCGCCGGCCGGGAACTGCCGGCCGATCACGCCCTCGAGCAGGAGGTCGGTGGCGTGGCCGAGGATCTTCGGGCCGGCGACGCTGAGCCCGACGGCGAGCGCGGCGAGCACGATGGAGACGGTGATGGCGATCCGCTCGGGGCGCAGCTCGCGCACCAGGCGCTTACCGCTCGTCCAGAAGTTCGCCGCCTTCTCGCCGGTGCCGCCCCCGCCGTGGGGCCCGCCTCCGCCGCCGCGCTGGGGGGCGTGCTCGGGGCGCTCGTTCGCCACAACTTTCGTGTCACTCATGCTGCTGCCTCCACGCTCAACTGGGATTCGACGATCTCCTGGTAGGTCTCGTTGTCCGCCAGCAACTCGTCGTGCGTGCCGCGTCCGACGATCTCGCCGTCCTCCAGGACGAGGATCTCGTCGGCGGCGCGGATAGTGGCCACCCGCTGCCCGACGATGATCACCGCGGCGTCCTCCGTCTCCGGCTGGAGCGCCGCACGCAGGCGGGCGTCGGTGGCCACGTCGAGGGCCGAGAATGAGTCGTCGAAGATGTAGACCTGCGCCTGCTTGATCAGGGCGCGGGCGATCGCGAGCCGCTGGCGCTGCCCGCCGGAGACGTTCGTGCCGCCCTGGGCGACGTCGGTCTCCAGCTCGCCGTCCTTCTCGCGCACGAAGTCCTCGGCCTGCGCCACCGTGAGCGCGTGCCACATCGACTCGTCGGTGGCATCCGGGTCGCCGTAGCGCAGGTTGCTCGCCACGGAACCGGTGAAAAGGTAGGGCTTCTGCGGCACGATGCCGATCCGGGCCCAGAGCTGGTCGGGGTCGAACTCGCGCACGTCGACGCCGTCGACGAGCACCTGCCCGCCGGTCACGTCGAACAGCCGCGGGATGAGGTTCACCAGCGTCGACTTGCCCGAGCCCGTCGAGCCGATGATCGCCGTCGTCCGTCCGGCATGGGCGGTGAAGTTGATGTTCTTCAGCACGGGCTCCTCGGCGCCCGGGTAGGCGAACGTCACGTCGCGGAACTCGACGCTGCCCGTCGCCTCCGGCGTCGGGGCCGGGGTGGCCGGGTCGACGACGCTCGACTCCGTCTCCAGCACCTCCATGATCCGGTCCGCGCACACCGCAGCCCGTGGGGCCATCACCATGAGCATCGTCGTCATCATCACGGAGATGAGGATCTGCATGAGGTAGGCGATGAACGCGGTCAGCTGGCCGATCTCGAGGTGGCCGTCGGCGATCCGCTGCGCGCCGAACCACATCACGCCCACCGTCGACAGGTTCATCACGAAGCCCACGAACGGGAACATCGACGCCATGAGGCGCCCCACCTTGGTGGTGGTGTCCACCAGCTCGGAGTTGGCGACGTCGAACCCCTTCGACTCGTGGCGCTCGCGGACGAACGCGCGCACCACGCGGATGCCCGTGATCTGCTCGCGCAGCACCCGGTTGAGGTTGTCGATCCGACGCTGCATCTTCGTAAACAGGGGCCCCATGAGCGTGATCAGCACGACG
>JAAYZP010000542.1 GCA_012514785.1 Propionibacterium sp.
GCGAGCGGGCGTACGAGTCCCTCATCGAGGCCTGCACCCAGCCGGGCGCGAGCACCGTCGTCGTGGTGGGAGACTCCGGCTCGGGCAAGTCATCGCTGCTCGCGGCCGGTCTGGTCGGCCGCGGCACCGCCGACGGCGGCCCGCTGGAGCATCTGGCTCCGCTCAGCATCGCCGTCGTGGACCTCGCCGCCCTCACGCCGCCGGCCGAGCCCACGCTGCTGGTCGTCGACCAGTTCGAGGAGGCCGAGCAGCTGGACCCCGACGGCCAGGCCGCCGTGTTCGACGCCCTCGCCGCGCTGCCGGAGACGGTGGAGCTCTGCGTCGTGGCGGTGACGGCGGGCTCGTTCGGGTTCGCCATGCGCGACGAGCGCTTCGCTGCCCACCTCGCCTCCCCCGTGCTGGTCGGCCCGCTGACGGCGGACGAGTACACGGAGATCATCGAGGAGCCCGCGAGGCAGCACGGCCGGCAGGTGGCGCGCGAGCTGGTGGATCTCGCCCTGCGCGATCTTCGTCACTTCGGCGACCCGTCGCCCGGCACGGCGCTGCCGCTGCTGTCGAGCGCGATGCGGCGTGCGTGGCAGGCCGCGCAGGGCACGACGATCACCGCCGCGGACTACCTCGGCACCGGCGGCCTCTGGTCAGCCCTGGACGACGAAGCCGAAGCCGTGCTCCTCGCGACGCCGGAACACGACCGGGCCGTGGCCAAACGGCTCATCCTGTCCATGGTGCAGGTGGAGGGCGAGACCATCCTGCGCCGGAAGATCAGCTACGCCGGGCTCACGCCCGAGATGCGGGGCGTCCTGGACGGGTTCGTGCAGGCCCGGCTCATGACCATCGCCGACGGGCAGATCGCCATCTCGCACGACGCCCTGCTCACCCGGTGGCAGCGGCTCGGGCAGTGGGTGGAGGAGGAGCGCGCCTCCCTGCTCATCGCGCGTCGCATCCACATGGCTGCCCAGCTCTGGGACGAGGGCGGACGGCACGACGAGGCCCTGATGCCCGTCGAGGCCGAACTCTGGGAGACCTGGACACAGGCCGAAGACACGCCGCTGTTGACCGCCACCGAGAACGACTTCATCGAAGCCAGCCTGCAGCTGGCCCTCCGGCGACAGCAGGAGCAGCGCCACCACGTGAGCCGTCTGCGCAGGCGCCAGTGGGTCGCGATGGCGGCCGCTGCGCTGGCGATCGTGATGATGCTGATCGCCGTCGTCGCCGGGTTCCGCTCCGAGTCCTACCGGTACGAGGCCGAGGCTGCCACCCTCACCGCGCAGGGGCGTCAGGTGGCGCTCATCGCCGACGAGGTCCGCCCCGTGAGCCCCAACACCGCGGGCCAGCTCAGCGTGGCCGCCAACTCCATCGACGACAGCGTCCAGACCCGCTCCGCCATGCTGAAGTCCGCCGGATCGCCCATGCCCACCCGCGCCGTCGGCCCCACCGGCAACACGATGGTGGCGCACATCCCCGACCACGCGCTGATCGTCCGCGGGGACAGCACCGGGCAGATCACGATGTGGCGCGATGCCGACCTGACGACGCCGCCGGTCGAGGCGGCCAGCGACGGCGGCCAGCTGTTCGCGCTCGCCGCCACCTCGCTCGACGGGCGGGCGCTCGCGCTGGTCGGCGGCCAGCGGACCGCCGGGGTCTGGGACCTCACCGGCGAGCCGCGCAAGATCGCCGACTTCGGCACCGACACCGTGACCTACGCCGCCTCGTGGCAGGGCAGCACCCTGTACTTCGGCACCCTGGAGGGTGAGATCCGCCGCGTCGACTTCTCGACGCCGGACTCCCCGGAGATCCTCGAACCCCTCGAGCTCGGGGAGTCCGTCGTGGTGACTGCCCTTGCCACCTCCGCCGACCGGATCCTGCCCGCGGGACGGCAGGACCGCGTCGAGGTCTTCGCCCCCGACGGCGAA
>JAAYZP010000543.1 GCA_012514785.1 Propionibacterium sp.
ACTTCACCCACCTCGGCAACCTCGCACCCCTCGGCCGCCGCGCACACCGCGCCAAGACCGCCGGCTACTGGCACGCCGAACCCGTCACACCCGGCACCATCCGATGGCGCAGCCCCCTGGGCTACCGCTACGAAGTCTCCACCACCGGCACCCGTCGGCTCGAGTAGGAGCTTGCGCGGCCGCGAGCCCTGAGACCCAGTCCCTGCTCAAGTCCAAGTTCAGCCAGCGCTGCTCAGGCGCGGACGGCGGCGATCGCCTGCGCGACGCGACCGACGTTGTCATGGTTCAACGCCGCCACGCACATCCGCCCCGTGTTGGTGCCGTAGATGCCGTGCTCCTCACGGAGCCGCTCCATCTGCGTCGGGCCCAGGCCGGAGTAGCTGAACATGCCGCGCTGCTCCGCGATAAAGCCCATGTCGACGATGTTCTGGGCCTCCAGGCCCTTGACGAGCAGCTTCCTCAGCGACGCGATCCGGTTGCGCATGGTGGTGAGTTCGTCCTCCCACATCGTGCGCAACCCCTGGTCCCCCAGGATGGTCGAGACGATCCGGGCGCCGTGGGCGGGCGGGTTGGAGTAGTTCGTGCGGATGCAGATCTTCAGCTGGCTCAGCACGCGGGCGGCTTCGTCGGCGTCGGCGCACACGACCGACAGCGAGCCGATGCGCTGCCCGTAGAGCCCGAACGTCTTCGAGTACGAGGTGCCGACCATGAACGCGACGCCCGCGTCCACGAGCTTGCCGACGACCGCGCCGTCCTGCGCAAGGCCCTCGGCGAAGCCCTGGTAGGCCATGTCCACGAACGGGAACAGCTCGCGCTCGGCCAGCACGGCCACCACCTGGTCCCACTGCTCGGGGCTGAGGTCGTAGCCGGTGGGGTTGTGACAGCAGGGGTGCAGCACGACGACCGTGCCCGGCACCGCGGCGCGCAGGTCGGCGAGCATGCCGTCGAGGTCGATCCCCCGGGCCTCCGCGTCGTAGTAGCGGTAGCTGTCGACGGGGAACCCGGCCCTGGTGAACAGTGCGCGGTGGTTCTCCCAGCTGGGGTCGGAGATCAGCACGCGGGCCGACGGGTTGAGCTGCTTCAGGAAGTCGGCGCCCACCTTGAGGGCACCGGTGCCGGCGACTGTCTGCACGGTGGCGACGCGCTCGAGCACGGGCGCATCCTCCCCGAATACCATCGGGCGCACGGCCGCGCGGAACGCGGGGAGCCCGTCGATGGGGACGTAGCCGTGGGGCGCCGCGGCCGCGACGATGCGCCGCTCCGCCTCCCCCACCGCCGCCATCAGCGGAATCGCACCGGCCTCGTCCAGGTACACGCCGACGCCGAGGTTCACCTTGTCGGTCCGGGTGTCCCGTACGAAGGCCTCCGTCAGTCCGAGGATCGGGTCCGCAGGGGCCAGTTCGGCACGCTCCAGCAAGTTCATCTCGTCCCTTCCTTATGAGATCGCACGTCACAGCGTAGTCCTTCCCGGGAGACAATGGTTCACACCTTCAGGGAAGGAGACCGCAGTGGAAGTGCAGTTCGCGGACTCGAAGCAGTCGACGCTCGGGCTCGAGTGGGAGATGGCGATCGTCGATGCGACGACGCTGGAGCAGGTTCCCGGAGCCGACATCGTGCTCGAACACGTGGAGGATCCGGAGCACGGCCCGATCCGGGGCGAGTACCTGGACTCCATGATCGAGCTCGTCACCGGTGTGCACGCCCGGGCGGTCGACGCGGAGGCGGAGCTGCGCGCGATGCACGAACGCGTCGTCGGCTGGCTGGAGCCGCACGGGCTCACCGTCCTCCCCCTGGGGGCCCACCCCTTCGGCGATCCGACGAAGCAGCTGCCGCGGGTCAAGGAGCGCTACTCCCGGGTGTTCGACCAGAACGCGTGGTGGGGCCGGCGCATGGCGGTCAACGGCCTCCACGTCCACGTCGGCGTCGACAACCGCGAGAAGTCGCTCACCGTCGTGATGGCCCTGGCCCGGCTCAGCTGCTACTTCATCGGGCTCACCGCGTCGTCCCCCTTCTGGGTGGGCGAGGACACCGGGTTCGCGTCGCAGCGCACCATGATGTTCCAGCAGCTCTCCACCAACGGCCCCCCGTACCGGATGACCGACTGGGCCGACTACGAGTCCTACGTCAACGACCTGGAGCGGGCCGGCATCATCACGGTGCCGGGCGAGATCCGGTGGGACGTGCGCCCGTCGGTGTGGGGCACGGTCGAGAACCGGCTCATGGATTCGGTGCCCACGACGTGGGAGATCGGCGCCGTCGCGGCATTCAACCAGTGCGTGGTGGAGCGCATCTCCCGGGCCTGGGAGGTGGGCGAGCCGGTGTGGAGGTTGCAGCACTGGCTGATGCAGGAGAACAAGTGGCGCGCGGCCCGCTACGGGCTCGCGGCCGAGGTGATGACGCCGCGCGGTGAGCGCGGCACCGTCAGCATGCGCGAAGGGCTGCAGTACTGGGTGGAGGAGCTGGGGCCCATCGCGGAGGACCTCGGGTGCAGCGAGCAGCTGGCCCGGATCACCGAACTCGCGGCCCGCGGGCCGAGCTATGTCCGGCAGCGTAGGGTGTGGGAGGCTACGGGCAGCGCCGAGGCCGTGGCGCGCGCCGCCGTCGAGGAGACGCTGGCCGGGGTACCCCGATTCGAGGAGAGCATGTGAAGCCGCTGCTGTTGTTGACGCACAGGCCGGAGGCCATGGAGGCCGAGCGCGAGTGGGTCGACATCGCCCGGTTCGCCGGGATCAGCACCGACGACATCGACCAGCGTCGCCTCGACCTGGAGCCCCTGGGCGACGTGGATCTCGACGACTACTCCGGCGTGCTGATCGGCGGCGGACCGTTCAACGTCTCGGACATGGACAAGCCGGACGTGCAGCTACGCGTCGAGGCCGACCTGCTGCGAGCCACCACCCTCTGCATCGAGGATGATTTCCCGTACTTCGGGCTCTGCTACGGCATGGGTGTGCTGGCGCAGGCCGTGGGCGGCGTCGTCGACCGCGAGTTCGGGGAGCCGCCGTCGGCGCCCGTGATCTCCCTCACCGACGAGGGGCGCGACGATCCGCTGCTGGCCCGCACCCCGGCGAGGTTCCGGGCGTTCACCGGGCACAAGGAGGCGGTGAGCATGCTCCCGGAGACCGCGACGGTGCTGGCCACGAGCGAACTCAGCCCCCACCAGCTGATCCGGGTGGGCCGCAACGTGTACGCGGCGCAGTTCCATCCCGAGCTGGACGCCGAGAGCCTCGTCGCGCGGCTGTCCGCCTACCGCCACAAGGGCTACTTCCCGGCCGAGGACTTCGAGAACCAGGCGAAGTGGGCGATGAGCGTCGACGTCGGCACGACGTCGAACGAGCTCATCGCCCACTTCGTGCGGCGCTACGCCCGCGACTAGTCGCGAAATCTGGGGGCAGATGCCGCGTGTACTGCGACGTCGCCGCACAGGCGTCGCCGGACACCGCGGCGGTCAGTCCAGGTAGTCCCGGAGCACCTGGGAGCGCGACGGGTGGCGCAGCTTGCTCATCGTCTTCGACTCGATCTGGCGGATCCGCTCGCGCGTCACGCCGTAGACCTTGCCGATCTCGTCGAGCGTCTTCGGCTGACCGTCGGTGAGCCCGAAGCGCATCGAAACGACGCCGGCCTCGCGCTCGGAGAGCGTGTCGAGCACCTCGTTGAGCTGCTCCTGCAGGAGCGTGAAGTTGACCGCGTCCGCGGGCACCACGGCCTCGGAGTCCTCGATGAGATCACCGAACTCGGAGTCGCCGTCCTCGCCCAGCGGGGTGTGCAGCGAGATCGGCTCGCGGCCGTACTTCTGCACCTCGATGACCTTCTCCGGGGTCATGTCCAGCTCTTGGGCGAGCTCCTCCGGGGTAGGTTCGCGGCCGAGGTCCTGCAGCATCTGGCGCTGGACGCGGGCGAGCTTGTTGATGACCTCCACCATGTGCACCGGGATGCGGATGGTGCGAGCCTGGTCCGCCATGGCGCGGGTGATGGCCTGCTTGATCCACCAGGTGGCGTACGTGGAGAACTTGTAGCCCTTGCTGTAGTCGAACTTCTCGACCGCACGGATGAGGCCGAGGTTGCCCTCCTGGATCAGGTCGAGGAACTGCATGCCGCGACCCGTGTAGCGCTTGGCGAGGCTCACGACGAGTCGGAGGTTCGCGCCGAGCAGGTGCGACTTGGCGCGCTGCCCGTCCTTCGCGACCATGGTGAGCTCGCGCCCGAGCTTCGAGCGGACCTCGTCCGCCTTCATCTTCGAGAGCTTCTCCTCCGCGAAGAGGCCCGCCTCGATGCGCATGGCGAGCTCGACCTC
>JAAYZP010000544.1 GCA_012514785.1 Propionibacterium sp.
GCGAACGGGCGACGACGGCGCTGAAGGCCGCCCGCGTCGCCGTCGACGAGCGAGCCCCGGAGGCCGAGCGCGCGGCGGCGCTCAGCCGCACCATCCGCCTCCTCGACGCGCTCGCGCTGTACTACCTGCCCACCGGCCTCGAGGCCCGCGAGGCCATCCACGGCCGGCCGATCCGGCAGCTCCCCGGGAGGGCGTCGTCGTGAGCACGAAGCCCTGGCGGCCCGTGTCCCCGAAGTTGCGGATGCGCGACATCATCCCCACCCAGCTGCTCGTCTACAACGACCGGCGGGCCGCCGTCGTGGACATCAAACGGTCCAAGCGCAACCATGTGGAGGCTCGCGTCCAGGAGATCGGCGGGCGGCCGCACCACCAGGTGTTCGCGGCCGGCGACCGGGTCGAGCTCCTGTGCCGCCAACTCGTCGGCAGCAAGGCGCGCGCCATCGGGTTGCCGCCGGTGCTGTGGAACGCGAAGGGGCGCAGTTCGCCCGCCCGCGACCTGACCTCCGCCTCCTCCGGCGTCCTCGTCGCGACGGCGCTGATCACGCTCGTGCCGATCGTCGGCGTGGTCCTGGGGCTCGGCGCGGGCTTCATCGTCGGGGTGATGGTGCGGGGGCTCTGGCCGGGGCACGTGGAGCCGGGGCTGACGCTCCTCGGCCACCCCGGGATCGCCGAGGGCGACCTGCACGAGCGGGCGCTGGCGATCGAGCGCGGATTCGAATTCACCGACGAGGCCGCCGTCGCCCCCGACCCCGACCCGGGCCCGGCCGAGCGCGTCGCGCGGGTCCGGGAGGCCTACGGCGCGCTCCGCACGGACCTGGTGTACCGGATCGAGCACCCCGCCCTCTTCGACCCGAAGGAGCCGACGACGGCGGCCTTCGAACGCGCGCTGGCCGCCTTCGGGGCGGCGGGCGCCGGGGCCGCCACTGGCCGCTCGGCGGGCGAGGTGGAGGTGGCGTTCAACGTCGCGCGCCAGAACGCTGAGCGGCGCGGGCTGCGCCACGTCGAGCAGGTCCACCGGGCGGCCGTGCGCCGCGCGGCCAAGGCGGCCCGACTCGCCGCCCGTGCAGCCACCGACGGCGAACGCGTCGCCTCGCTCACCCAGGTGCGCCGCATCCTGGATTCCGTCGCGCTCTACTACCTGCCCTCCTCCACCGACGAGGTGCTCGCGATCGGGCCGCCGCGCTGAGGCTCGGCCCCGGATCGGGTACCTTGCAGGACGTGCAGTATCCCGAACTCGAGCCCGTGAGCTTCCACCTCCGCGGCAAGGACCTCGAAGGCGCGTACGTGGTGCGCTACGTCGACGGGCACAACATCGTCGTCGAGATCGACGGGCGCGAGGCGGTCGTGCACACCAACCGCCGGCTCACCCCGCGCCGCTACCGGCTGCTGCGCCAGCGCTCCGAGCTGGGGGACGTGGCGATCGAGGCACGGCACCGTCGCCCGAAGTCGGTCTACGCGCTGCCGCCGGGGAAGGTCGTGCCGCGCTTGGGGCGGAAGTTCATCACCATCATGGTGCTGGTGATGCTCGCCACGCTGGTGTTCGGCATCTGGCTGAGCAGCGTCGACCCGGAGTTCCACGTCGTGGGCACCCTGCTGCTCATGCTGTTCACTGCGGCCGCGACGATCCTGATCGTCCCGCACGGCGACAACCTCTACGAGCTGGAGGGCGGCGAACAACACCGGGTCCGCTCGCTGGTGGACCGCGACTTCGACGAGCGTGCCGGCACCCAGATCATCGACGCGGTCAAGGCGGAGTACGGCGCGCTGCTCTCCGACGTCGTGTACCGCGTGGAGCGCTCCGCGCTGTTCGACCCCGCCGTGCCCACGACGCGGCGGTTCACGGAGCTCATGGTGCGGTGGGACAACGACCGCTCGCGGCTGCGCGCCGACGAGCAGCAGAACCTCGCCGCCGACGTCCGGGTCGCCTTCGACACAGCCCGGGCGCACGCCGAACAGCTGGGGATCGACCACCTGCCGGAGTCGTCGCGGGCGCAGGCCGCCGTCGCGGCGAAGGCGCTGCGGCTCGCCGCGGACGAGGCGGCCACCAAGGCCGAGCGCCGCGCGGCGGAGAAGAGCGCCGGCGAGATTCTGGAGTCGCTGAGGCTCTACTACCTGCCGCGCCTCGACGAGGTGGCCGCGCTGTTGGGCGGGCGCACGCCGAAGGCGCTGCCCGGGCGTCGGAGCGAGGAGTCCTGATGTTCACCCTCTGGCGACGCGTCAACAGCCGTCGCACCGTCCACGGCCTCAGCAAGCGGGCCGTGCTGGTGGCGCGCCCCGACGGGTCAGGCGTGCTGAAGAAGTTCCACGCGTTCGACATCCGCGGCATCAAGAGCAACGTGATCACCACCGTGGACACGCGACGACCGTGGCTCACGAAGTGGCGGCTGGCGCGCCACTCGGCCAAGTTGGACGACGTGCTGCCGGAGGTGGGCGAGGACTACGAGGTGGTCGCGATCCCGCTGTGGGAGCAGCCGCTGTGGGCGCGTGGGCTGCGGCTCCTCGTCACGATCGGGATCTGGCTCGCGATCCTGTTCGGGCTGCCCGCACTCGGCGCCTCGACCGACGCGGCGATCCTGTGGAGCTCGCTGGCCCTCCCGCTGCTGCTGGTGTTCCTCCCCAGGTTGGGGCCGGTGCAGGTGCGGTCGCTGGACCAGCTGCCGCTGACGGCGGGCAACGTCGTCGAGTACGCGCAGCAGCGCCTCAGCGGCGCCCACCCCGAGGCGTTGGAGGAACGTCCGCACCGGGAACGGGTGCTGGAGCGGATCTCGGACATCCGCGCCGAGTACGGCGAGCTGAAGCTCGACGTCGTCCGGCGCATCGACCAGCCGGCGCTGTTCGACGGCGCTGCCGAGCCGACGGCGCGCTTCCTGTCCGCGCTGGTCCGGGCCGACGACCGCGCCGCCGACCTGCCGCTCGCAGCGCTGGAGTCGCTGGCCTCGGAGCTGGAGGTCTCGTTCGAGGTGGCGAAGTCGAACGCGCGGGCCGTCGGGATCGCGCACCTGCCCGAGGAGCACCGCGACGACGCACGCCGCGCCGCGAAGGTGGCCCGGCTCGCGCAGGAGTCCCCCAACGAGGGCGAGCGGCGTGCGGCCGTCGCGCAACTGGGCCGGATCCTCGAGTCGATGGCGCTCCACTACATGCCGGACGTCGACGAGGTCCGCGCCCTCGAGGCGCCGAGCCGGTAGCCGTCCGCTTAGGTGATTGAGCCGGTGCCGCGAGGAACGAACCCGCGCCGGTCGAAGGGTCGAAATCACCCTCGGCGTCCCGCGGACCGCCTCCGACTTGGGCCGATGCCTGCGATACCTTCCCTCCATGGAGACTTTGGATCTCGAGCCCGTGAGCTTCCACCTGCGCGGTGACGAACTCGACGGCGCCTTCGTCGTGCGCTACGCGGACGGCCGCAACGCATTCCTCGAGTTCGGCGGCACCGATTCCCGCCGGGGCCCGAAGCGCGCCGCCCGCACGAGGCCCGGCGGTGAGGAGGTCCTGGCCAGCACCAACCGCGACCGCGAGGCCCAGATCGTCAGCATCTCGAAGGAACGCTCGGAGCTCGGCGACGTCGCCATCGCAGCCCGCCCGTCACGCCCCAGGACGGTCTACGCCTTGCCCCCGGGTGAGGTTGTCAACCGGCGGCATCTGGGCGTGTTCTGGAGCGTGTATGCGGCCACGTTCGTGCTCCTCTGGGCA
>JAAYZP010000545.1 GCA_012514785.1 Propionibacterium sp.
CCGCGCCCAGGATCGACTCGCCGTCCGCGGTGACCGGGCCGATGTAGCCGACGGGCACGCTCGGGTAGCGCTCGAAGTCCTCGGCCTCGAAGGGCGCCGCCGTGGCCGGTTCGAGCGCGGCCTCGAGGCGCTTCTCGTCGACGTCGCGGTCGCCGGGCAGGGCGATGGCCAGCGGGTGGGTGCTGCCGTCGGGCTCCGTGACCACGTAGAGGAGGTTCTTCAGCATCTGCGACGCGGTCCAGGGCGTCTCGCCGGGCAGTTCGTCGTTGAGGAGGGCCACGACGTCGACGATGCTGGCGGCGCCGGGGGTGTCCACGACGGTCATCGCGGGGGCGTCGTCGACGGGCAGCGGCTCGGGCGCGGGCGTCTCCACGGCCTCGACGTTGGCGGCGTACCCGCCGGGCGAATGCGCGAAGGTGTCCTCACCGACGGGCGAGACCGCCAGGAATTCCTCGGATTCGGAGCCACCCATGGCGCCCGCGGTGGCGGAGACGATGACGTACTCGAAGCCGAGGCGGTCGAAGATCTTCTCGTACGCCTCCCGGTGGGCCCGGTAGCTGGCGTCCAGGCCCGCGTCGTCGACGTCGAAGGAGTAGGAGTCCTTCATCACGAACTCGCGCCCGCGCAGCAGCCCGGCGCGGGGGCGCGCCTCGTCGCGGTACTTCGTCTGGATCTGGTAGAGGCTGAGCGGGAGGTCCTTGTACGAGTTGTACAGGTCGCCGACCAGGAGCGTGAACATCTCCTCGTGGGTGGGGCCGAGCAGCATGTCGGTGCCGCGGCGGTCCTGGAGCCGGAACAGGTTCTCCCCGTAGTCGTTCCAGCGGCCGGTGGCCTCGTAGGGCTCGCGCGGCAGGAGCGCGGGGAAGTGCACCTCCTGCGCGCCGATGGCCTCCATCTCCTCGCGGATGATCGTCTCGACCTTGCGCAGCACCTTCAGCCCGAGCGGCAGCCACGAGTAGACGCCGGGGGCCGCCCGGCGCAGGTACCCGGCGCGGACGAGCAGCTTGTGGCTGGCCACCTCCGCCTCGGCGGGGTCATCGCGGAGCGTGCGGACGAAGAGTTGCGAGAGTCGAGAAATCACGGCCCAACTCTAGCGCCAGCGCACCGCGGCGGCGCCACCGATCAGTAGTGCACCGTCGACAGGGAGCCGACGGTGCGGAACCCGAGGCGCTCGTAGGTGCGGATCGCGGCGGTGTTGAAGTCGTTGACGTAGAGCGAGACCTGGTCATAGTCCCGCATCACCTGGCGCAGCATCTCGGCGAGCGCTGGCACGGCGAGCCCCTGACCGCGCAGGTCGGGCTGCACCCAGACGCCCTGGAGCTGCACCTGGCCGAGGTGGCTGGGGCCGAGGTCGGCCTTGAAGATGATCTCGCCGTCGACGACGATCCCGTACGCCGCGCCCTCCCGCAGCCTCGACAGCACGAAGGACTCGTAGCCGGGCCCGTACTTGAACGGCGAGCTGCCGATCTCGTCGGTGTACATGTCGATCGAGGCGTCGAGATAGCTCTCGAAGGCGGATTCGCCAAGCCTATGGACGCGCGGGTCGCCGGGGACCGTGACGGGTTCGTCGAGGAGCATCAGCGGCTGCTTGCGGCGCACGTTGCTGACCGCGCCCCACTGGTTCTTCCACCGCTCCGCGAGCCCCACGAACAGCCCCAGCGCGGGGAACGTCGGGCCGACGATGGAGGTGCAGCGACGGTAGCCGCCCAGCTGGCGCACGAAGTGGGGCAGCGCCTCGGGGTCGTTGCCGGTGACGAAGACGGCGCCGCCGTCGAGGCACAGCGCGGTGATCTCACCGTCGCGGAGGTAGGCGTGCAGGCTGCCGAGCCGTCGTCGGTCGATCCCGTGCTCCCCCAACTTGGAGGTGAGGAAGAGGTTCTCGACCGGCGAGCGCTCCAGGAACTCCATCGCCCTGCCGGTCTCGCTCGCATCGAGCGTGCGCAATGTCATGCGTGCACTCTAGGACGCGCACGCCGGTTCCGCACGCCGCGCGGCGCACTCGGCTGGGATCAGGAGACGGAAACCTGCGGCTCGCCGCTCTCCCCCATCTCGGCGGCGATGCGGCGCGCCTCGTACAGGAGGGTCTCGACGATCTCGGCCTCGGGGACGGTCTTGATGACCTCGCCCTTGACGAAGATCTGGCCCTTGCCGTTGCCGGAGGCGACGCCGAGGTCGGCCTCGCGGGCCTCGCCCGGGCCGTTGACGACGCAGCCCATGACGGCGACGCGCAGCGGGACCTCCATGCCGTCGAGTCCTGCCGTCACCTCGTCGGCAAGCTTGTACACGTCCACCTGGGCGCGGCCGCAGGACGGGCAGGAGACGATCTCCAGCCGGCGCTCGCGCAGGCCGAGCGACTCGAGGATCTGGATGCCGACCTTGACCTCCTCGACCGGAGGAGCCGACAGCGACACTCGAATCGTGTCGCCGATCCCCCGGCGCAGCAAGGCCCCGAAAGCGGTGGCCGACTTGATGGTGCCCTGGAAGGCGGGACCC
>JAAYZP010000546.1 GCA_012514785.1 Propionibacterium sp.
CGTTCGCGAAGCACCGGATCAGCCAGCCAGTCCGCGGCTGCGCCCGCCAGCCCTACGGCAGCTTCCTCCACCGCACCCAGGGCCTCGGGGAGCGTGGTGTAGCGGGCGAACTCCGGAGTGTGTGGTGAGACGCCCGCTGGTGCCCCGATGCCGATCGACGGGTGGATCGACGGTATGAGCTGGCTCAGGTTGCCCATGTCGGTGGATGCCGGCCCGTACGAATGCCCGGACTCCGGCAGAAGCTCCGCGCGACGCACGGGCAGGGCCCTCGCCCACTGGAGGTTGAGCGTGACGTTTTCCCGCAGTGGCAAGTACTGCGGCACGGGATCGAGGGTCACCTCTGCGGAGGTGCCTGTGGCCACGGCCGCACCCTCCAGCGCGCCCACCACGCGGTCGGTCAGTGAACGCAGTTGCTCCACGGTGGTGGAGCGCACGTAGTAGAGGGCGCTGGCCCGCTCGGGCACCACGTTCGGGGCTACCCCACCGTCGGTGATGATGCCGTGCACACGCTCATGACTCCCGATGTGTTGCCTGAGCGCAGCCACTGCCTGGTAGCCGAGCACCACGCCGTCGAGCGCGTTGAGGCCGAGATGCGGAGCCCCCGCGGCATGGGCTGCGCGGCCCAGGTGGGTGACGCCGACCCGCCGCACGCCGGAGGTGGTGACGCCGGCCACCGGCGTGATGCCGTCCCCGCCCGCGGGATGGACCATGCCGGCCGCGCCGACGTCGTCGAATCCCCCGGCGTCGATGATGAGAGCCTTGCCACCACCGTTTTCCTCGGCCGGGGTACCGATCAGGGACACCCGCCCGCCAGTCGCCGCGACCACCGCCCCCACCGCGAGGAACGCCCCGACACTGATCGCGGTGATCAGGTTGTGGCCGCACGCATGCCCGACGCCGGGGAGGGCGTCGTACTCGGCGATCAGCGCGAAGTGGGGCCCCGACGGGTCCCCGAGGCTCGCGCGGAAAGCCGTGTCCAGCCCGAACGCCCCCAGCTCCACCTCGACGCCTCTCTGCTCCAGGAAGTCAGCGATGCGCGCCACGCTGCGGTGCTCCTCGAAGCCCACTTCAGGGTCATCGAAGAGGCTCCGCGCGAGCCTGCCGAGAGCCGACAGGTCCTGCTGGATCCTGTCGCGGATGGCCGTCCTGACCTCATCGCCGCTCCCGACGACCTCCACCTGCGCGCGCTCGAGTGCCGCTGTGTTGAACCCCACCGGCGATTCCGACTGTGCGGCGTAGACCGGCAGCGGGTCGCGCTGCTGCTCGACCCGGATGACGGTGGCCATTCAGCGAACCCCCGCAGCGGAGATGGTGATCGGCCCCTTGGGCGTGCCCAGCCGCGCGACCAGGCTGTCCTGCTCGGCCTGCCGCACCGCCACGTCGAGCCCCAGCGCGCCGAGGAAGCCCCGTGCCGCCGCCACGTCGCGAGCCGCCACTTCGATCGACTCGATCGTGATCTGGGGTTCGAGTCCTTCCGACGGGTGGGCGGCCTCGCCCCAGTCGATGATCCCCGGCTGCGCGCCGCCGAAGACGAGATCACGGCGTCGGGAGAGCCGCCACTGTAACCGCTGCCCCTCGGGCGTGAGTCGCGAAAGCGTGCCGACGTCCCCGACGGGGTACCCGGCCTCCGCAGCTCGGAGTACGTCTTGTTCGATGTCGCGCGCTCGCACGAGCCATGTCCGAAGCACCGGCCCGGACGCGTCACCGATGAGATTGCTGCGCAGGCCGCGCACCTCCGGGGCCGCCTCGGGATCCGGCCCGAGGATCTCAAGATACGGGGGCAGGGCGTCGACACCCGGCAAGGGATGTACGCCGACGAGGTAGTTGGCGGTGCCACCGCTGGTGTGGCGACCTCCCCGGACGGGACGGACTCCTGTCAGTTCTGCAAACTCTTGCACGCCCCGGGCCAGGTCCCCCACCACCAACATCAGGTGGTCCAGGCGGGCAGGGACTGCAGGGATCGTCGTTGCGGTCATGTCTTGCTCCATTCGTGTCAGCATGACGGCCCGGTCGGCCGCTCGAAGGGTGCAACTCCGTCCCCGGTTCCCCCATTCCGGCGGCGTCACATTGGCGACACATGTGACATCCGCGGTGTTTCGGTGTTCGTGGTCAGCCGAATCCCCTGCCCTCTCCAGCGGCTATAGTCCGGCCCATGAGTGAACGCAGCATCGTCTCCGGCGCCGCCCTGGCCGGGATCATGCTGCCCTGTTGTTGTCGCTGAGCATCCCCACCGCTTCGCCCGTCGCCGTCGAAGGCGCCCTGGACCCCGTCGTCCTGCTTGACATCAACATCGGCCCCCAGCGCGGGACCACGCATACAAGGACTCCCATGAGAGCTCAGCAGCCTTTCCCCCAGCCCGCCGCCCCCGTGCACGGCTTCGTGCTATCCGTCGGACTCACCGAGGAGCAGGCACGCAGCGCGGGCACCAGCCTCGCAAACATCATGCACGCCCTGGAGACCCAGCTCACCGCGATGTTGCCCACCGCACGGACCCAGGTCAGCTACCTGCCCACCTCATCGTCGCGCGGCACCAACGTGCGGCAGCTCCGCCCTGCGCCCTCCCAGGCGCACCGCGGCGCAGCCGAGCTCGGTCTGGTCCTGGACCTGTCGCGCGGACGCGCCCGTCTGGACGGCCACGACGTCGACCTTTCGCTCCGCGAGTTCCAATTGCTCCGCGCCCTGATCCTCGCCCGCGGTGCGCCGCTCAACCGCGATGATCTCCAGTCCCAGGCTTGGGAGGGCGAGACCGCCCCGAGCAGCGAGCGGACCGTCGACGTCACCGTTCGCCGCGTAAGGTCCCGGCTGGGGGATTATGCGCGCATCATCCGCACGGTACGCGGCGTCGGCTACCGGTTCGACCCGCAACCGGGCGTCCGCGTGCTCATCCCTCGCGAGGAGCGGCTGGCTAGGGCAGTTGGCTAGGACTGCGCCCAGCCGAGCTCCGGCGCCACCCGGGTGGCGAAGAGCTCCAGGGAGCGCAACGTGAGCTCGTGTCCCGGGTCCACGGAGTGCATCTGGATCGCCACCTCACTCGCCCGCCCGGCCACCACATCCGTGCGCAGCTTCGCGATCACCTCATCCGCTGTTCCCACAACCGTGTCCGTGATCGCCAAGAGGTCGTCGAGGCCCAGCCCCGAGACGTCGAGCCTGAGGAACCCCGCCGCCAACCTCCTGAGGCCGTCCTCCGCCGCCTCGATCACGGGTGTGCGGTGTTCCTCGTCCAGCACCACGACGGTGCGCGACGCCAGCACCCGTCGCGGGGCGCCCTCGGGCAGCGCCTCTTGGTAGGCCTCCACGACCGGGGTCTGGATCTCCGACAGCGTGGCCCGAGGGTGGTCGACGTGCCTGGGCTGTGTGCGCGAGAGCATCAACCCGTCGCCTCGGGCACCGGCCAGCGCGGCCCCCTGCGGGGAGAAGGTCGCCTGCCAGATGCGCTGCGCAATCGCCTCCCCACCGGGATACAGGTGGTTCTCGGGGTGCCCGAGTTCGTCTCCACGAAGCGCGCCCAACAGGGCGTCGAATTTGCTGCCGAAGACCTCGCGACGATCGGCGGGGTCGACGTCGAACGCCCAGAAGGTCGCGGGCGTGCCGCCACTACCCACCCCGAGCTCCACGCGACCACCGCTGATGGCGTCGAGGACGACGGCGTCCTCCGCGACGCGCACCGGATCCTCGTGCGGCAACGTGATGATGCCGGTGCCCAGGCGGATGGTCGACGTGCTCGCGGCTGCCGCGGCCAACAGCACGAACGGGGATGGCAGTCCGCCCTCCGCTTCATGGAAGTGGTGCTGCGCCACCCAGGCACCGGCGAAGCCGAGTCGTTCGGCGAGCTGGATCTGCTCGAGCGCGTATCGGTACCTGTCGGCCGCGCTCCCAGGCTCCAGCAGGCGGGTGAACAGTGCTGTACGAGGTGTGTTCATGGTTTCCCTTTCTTGGGTTTCAGATCGAGGGGTCGCCGAGGAGTGTCCAACCGGGCACGGCCTCGAGGAGCGCTTGGGTGTAGGGGTGCTGCGGGTCGGTGAAGAGCGTCTCCGTGTCGCCGGCCTCCACCTGGATGCCTTCCTTCAGCACGGTGACGGAGTCGGAGATCTGCCGGACTACGGCCAAGTCGTGCGAGATGAAGATGTAGGTGAGCCCCCGCTCACGCTGCAGCTTCTCCAGCAGCCTCAGGATCTGCGCCTGCACGGTGACGTCGAGCGCCGAGACCGCCTCGTCGAGCACCACGAGATCGGGTTCAGCCACCAGCGCCCGCGCGATCGCGACCCGCTGCCGTTGGCCGCCCGAGAGCTCGCGCGGCAGCCGGTTCGCGTACTGCTCCGGAAGTGCGACGGCGTCGAGCATCTCTGCCACCATTGCCTCGCGTTCGGCGCCGCTCCCGATGCCGAAGTTCCGCAGTGGCTCCGCCACGATCGAGCTCACGCTCTGCCGCGGATCCAGCGACCCGAAGGGGTTCTGGTAGACGAGTTGCACCGCCCTGCGGAACCGCTTGCGCTCCCCGTTTCGCAGGGAGCCGACGTCGTGATCGGCCACGCGGATGCTCCCGGCGGAGGCCCTGTCGAAGCCGGCCAGCAGGCGGCCGATCGTCGTCTTGCCCGAGCCTGATTCGCCCACCAGCGCATGCGTCGTGCCCCTGGGTACGACGAACGAGACGTCGTCCACGGCCCTGAACGGCACGCTCCGTCGGCCCCGCGCGAATTCCCGCGTCAGTCCACGCACCTCCACCAGCGGTGGCACCGACTCGTCCACGTCGATCTTCGGGCGGGTGCGTAACGCCATGGCGGGCACGTTCGCGATCAACGTACGCGTGTAGTCCCGCTTCGGGATCGCGAGCACTTCCCTCGTCGGGCCGCTCTCCTCCTCACGTCCGTCGTGCATCACCAGCAGCCGGTCAGCTCGCTCCCTTGCCACGCCCATGTCGTGCGTGATCAGGACCACGGCGGTGTCCATACGGGAGCGAAGGTCGTCGATGAGATCCAGTATGCGACGCTGGACGGTGACGTCGAGCGCACTGGTGGGCTCGTCGGCGATGACCACTTCCGGTTCGAGAGCTACAGCTGCGGCGATCAGGACGCGCTGCTTCATGCCGCCGGAGAGTTCGTGCGGGTACTGCCGGGCGCGACGTTCGGGTTCGGGGATGCCGACCATCTCCAACAATGCCAACACCCGACGCCGCACGGATCCCTGCTGCTGCCCGGAGTGCAGCAACATCGGTTCGGCGATCGAGGCTCCGACCGTCCGCAGCGGGTTGAGGGAGTTGTTCGGGTCCTGGGGGATCAGCCCGATCCGGGTGCCGCGGACCTGGCGCCACATCTTCTTGGACGCGCCCAGCAGCTCGGTGTTGCGGAGCCGGACCGAGCCGGAAAGGATGTGCGCGTTCGGCGCCTGCAGCCCGATGATGCTCTGCGCGATCGTCGATTTTCCGGATCCGGATTCGCCCACGACCCCGAGCACCTCGCCGGGCTCGACGTGCAGCGAGACCCCGTCGACGGCGCGCCGTCTGGTGCCCCGGGTCTCATAGTCGACGGTGAGGTTGCGGATATCCAGGACGTGCTCGGCCATCAGCCCAGTACCTTTCTCAGCGTGGTGCTCAGCCCCTTGGTGGCCAGTACAACGGCAGCGACGACGGCGCCCGGCAGCGTGGTGAGCCACCACGCCGTCGCCAAATAGTCCCGGCCCTCGGCGATGAGCAGGCCCCATTCCGGAGTGGGTGGTGGCGCACCGTAACCGAGGAACCCGAGCGTGGCGATCTGCAGGATCGCGCTGCCGAACTGGAGCGCGACCAGCGCGACCACTGGGGCCATCGAGTTGGGGACGATGTGGCGTACCAGCACGCTGCCGAAGCTGCCTCCACTGCCGAAGGCCGCCTCGACGTAGTCGGTGGCCCTCACCTCCACCACCTGGGAACGCGCGAGTCTGGCGAACGTCGCCACGGAGGTGACGCCCACGGCGATGGCGGCGTTGGTGGTGCCGAAGCCGAGGAGGATCACGACGCTCAGGGCGAGCAGTAGCCCCGGGATGGCGAGCAGCACGTCAACGATCCGCATCAGGATGTCGTCGACGATGCCGCCGACGGCCCCAGCGACGATACCCATCGTCGTGCCTGTGACGCACCCGATCGTGACGGCGGCGGCACCTCCCGTGAGCGAGTGCACGGAGCCGGCGACGACGCGGGAGAACAGGTCGCGACCCGTCGCATCGGTGCCGAACCAGTGCGCGCCGGACGGTGGCTGCAGCGCCTCGCCCGGGGAGCCGGCCAGCGGGTCGTGGGATGCGAACACCCCTGGGAACAGCGCCCAGGACGCGACGACGACGATCACCAACAAGGACACCACGACGCTCGGCCGCAGCCAGATGCTCCGGATCATGCCTTTGCCCTCCTCAGGCGCGGATCGATCACCGGGTAGAGGAGATCGATGATGAGGTTGATGACGACGAACCCGATCGACGTGAGCACCACCACGGCCTGGATGACGGGGATGTCCCTGTTTCCCACCGCGTCGACGGTGAGCGATCCGAGGCCGGTCCGCCCGAACACTTCCTCGGTGATGACCGCACCGGCCACCAACTCTCCGAACAACACGCCGGCGATGGTGATGGCGGGGATGAGCGCGTTCTTCGCGACGTTGCGCCACAGCAGCCACCACTCGCTTGCCCCGCGCGCGCGGACCACCCCGACGAAGGGGCGGTCGAGCACCTCGTCGAGACTGCGGATCAGCACCTGCGCCAGCGGCGCGGAGATCGGGACGCTGATCGTGAGCGCAGGCAGGATGAGCGCCTGCAGGCCCTCGGCGCCGATGACCGGCACCCAGCCCAACCGGAAGGAGAAGATCTGGATCAGCATGATCGCGAGCCAGAATGCAGGGATGGAGACGAACAGCGCCGGCACCGAGCGCATCAAGCTCTGCAGCCACCCGAACGGGCCGAAGGTCGCCAGACCGGCGAGCGGGACGGCGACGACGACAGCCAGCAGGAACCCGGTCCCGGCCAGCACCACCGTCGCCGGGAGAGCGGTGACCACCAGCTCGGAGACGTCAGCACCGGTCTGGATGGAGGTGCCGAAGTCGCCGGTCAGGAAGTTCCCGAGGGTGGTCAGGTATTGGCGCCAGATGGGCTCGTCGGCCCCGTACAGGACGCGTAGCTCCTCGATCTGCGCCGGGGTGAGCCCCAGGTCGGGGCTCTCGTAGCGGGCCAGGATCCCGTCGCCCGGCAGCGCCTGCATCAGCAGGAAGGTGGCTGTGAATGCGATGAAGACCACCAGCACTGCCTGCCCGATACGCCTCAGGACATACATCTGTTCTCCTTCCTCACGGCCGCATTCGTCCCCGGGCGGGTGGGGCCCGCCCGGGACCGAGGGTTGTTGTTAGCCGTCGAGCCGTGCGGAATAGAAGCTTGGCCGGCCCACCGATTCGGTGCCGAAGCCCTCCACCGAGCCATGTACGCCGTACACGACGGGTTCCTCGAACAGCGGCAATATGTACGCGTGCTCGCTCAGGTGATCCTGGGCGGCGGCGCTCGCTGCGGCACGATCATCCGCCTCCGCCTGGGATGCCACCTCGTCGAGCAGACGGTCCAGTTCAGGGTCGGCGACCGTGCCGGTCGCACCGTCGCCGTTCAGCAGCACGTTGCGGTTCTCCGAGTGCCACTGGCTCTTGATGACGTCGTACTCCGCGCGCCCCACCATCTGGTGGTAGATCTGCACCTGCTCCAGGTCAAATGCGGCGGCGTTCTGGGCCGCCTGGTCGCCGGAGATGATGTTCACCTCGATGCCCAACTGCCCGAGCTGGTCCTGGATCATGGTCAGCACGTCCTCGGGTCGGGGCAGGGGCAGCGCGACGTTGAAGGTCACGCTGAGCCGCTCGCCGGCCTTGGTGAGGATTCCGTCGGGCCCCGGTTCCCAGCCGGCTTCCGCCAGGAGACGCGCGGCTTCCTCGGGATCGTGGACGTAGTGCTGGGACTGGTCCGTGTAGCCGAGCGCGGTTCGCGCCAGCGGTCCCGTGGCCAGCGGGTAGGAGTCGGTGTAGAGCGCCTCGACGATGCCCTCCCTGTCGATCCCGGCGATGATGGCCTGCCGGACGCGGATATCCTCCAGCAGGGGGTGCCTGA
>JAAYZP010000547.1 GCA_012514785.1 Propionibacterium sp.
TCCCACCCCGACAGATCGATGCAACTCGCACACGGCGCAGGCATCGTCGCTTCGAAGTCGACGACCTCCTCACCCCCGACACCGAGGCAGGAGTGCGCCCCGAACCGGAGAAGCCACCCGAACCACACCCGAAGTTCCAATTCCCGGAACCAGCCGACGACCCCTGGCACCCCGACTACATCCCACCCGAACGCCGACCACCCTCCGAAGTCCCGTAGCGGCGGGCCCCCCACACAGGGGAGACACGTTCTAGCCCGTCGCCGCCACGGGAGGGACGACAGCGTCGTCGCCGTCAAGCTTGGCCGGGATGGTGACCCAGGCGAAGACCCCGGCCACCAGCAGGATGCCCGCGGCGACGAGCGCGGTGGTCTGCATGCCGCCCGCGAAGGCGTCCTGCAGCTGCCCGGCGAGGGCAGGGAACGCCCCGTCGAGCGCCTCGAGCCCGGCGGCCAGCGACTCCCGGGCCGAGGCCGCCACCGTCGCGGGCAGCTCCGTGAGGTCGGGCAGCCGCAGGCGGTACTGCGCGGTCATCAGCGAGCCGAGGATCGCGATGCCCAGCGCCACGCCGAGCTCGTAGGCGGTCTCCGCGATCGCCGACGCCGCGCCCGCGCGCTCCCGGGGCACCGAGCCGACGACGGCGTCGGTGGAGACCGTGGAGGTGAGGCCGATGCCGAACCCCACGACGAGCAGGGCCGCGATCATCACCGCGAGCCCGTCCAGCGACTCCGCGAAGGCGAGCCCGGCCAGCCCGACGGCGCCCAGCACCAGCCCGAACCCGATCGAGCCGCCCGTGCCGAGACGCGCGACCGCGATACCGATGAAGACGACGACGAGCATCGAGGCCAGCATGGCCGGTAGCTCCACGAGGCCCGCGCGCAGCGGGCTGAGCCCTCGCACGAGCTGGAGGTACTGGGAGAAGAAGAACAGCAGGCCCGACAGCGCGAAGATCGCGAACCCGTTGCTGACGACGGCGCCGCGGAACGCGGGCAGGCGGAAGAGTTCGAGGTCGAGCATCGGGTCGGCCGAGCGCTGCTGGCGCCGCACGAAGAGCCAGCCGCACAGGATCCCGACGACGCCCGCCCCGATGGCCACGAAGTCGGCGCCCTCCCCCACGACGCGTTTGACCGCATAGATGACCGGCACGATCGCCGCCATCGACAGTAGGGAGGACAGCAGGTCGATCGGGAGCGCACGCGGGTTGCGCGACTCCGGCAGCAGGAACGCGCCCGCGATGATGAGCACGAGCATGACGGGAATGTTGATGAGGAACACCGAGCCCCACCAGAAGTGCTCCAACAGCAGGCCGCCCACCACCGGACCCAGCGCGGCACCGCCCGCGGCACCGACGGACCAGATCGCGATCGCGCGCGTGCGCTGCGCGGGCACCGCGAACATGTGCCGGATGATCGACAGCGTCGAGGGCATGAGCGTCGCGCCGCTGATACCGAGCAGCGCGCGGGCCGCGATCAGCACCTCCGCGCTCGGGGAGAACGCCGCGATCGCGGAGGCGACGCCGAAGCAGGCGGCGCCGATCATCAGCAGCTTCTTGCGCCCGATGCGGTCCGCCAGGTTGCCCATCGTCACGAGCAGGCCGGCCAGCGCGAAGGAGTAGATGTCGCCGATCCAGAGCAGCTGGTTGGCCGTCGGGTCGAGCGTCGCGCTCAGCGACGGCACCGCGAGCGCCAGCACCGTGCCGTCGACGGCCAGCAGCAGGACGGCGAGGACGAGCACGCCGAGCGCCGCCCACTCGCGGGGGCCGGCCGATGCGGGTGGCGGGGATTCACGGAACACCGCGCAACTCTAACCGACGTCGGCCTCCGCCCCAACCGCCCGATTCACGGCCAGGATATCGGGAGCAATGGCACCGATGTGAGGCTGTTGCTGAATCGATGGGGGACTTTGGGAGTGACGCTTCACGACCCTTCCAGACGCTCCTCCGTCGCTTCGCGACTCCTTGGGACGAGAAGGCGGTCACGCAACCGGTGCTCGGCCTTCCGAAGCACTTGCTGGTTGAGCTCCCGGCGCGACGAAGGAGCTGGAGATGGTCGAAACCACCCCGGACTTGGGCAGGGGCCAGATCCCGGCGAACGCTGAGGGTGGTTTCGACCATCGCCAGCTCCTTCGTCGCGGGCGAGCTCAACCATCAAATCGTGCCGTTGAGGTGAGGCGCGGAGCCCTTCGACCAATCGCAGACTCGTTCCCCGTCGGCGAGCTCAGGAACCACGAAGCGGAGCCCATGCTCGGTGATTCGCCATTCAGCAACAGGCTCACGTCGGTGTCATTCCTCCCTGTGTTCGACGTCCGGCCCGGGTTTAGGATGGACACGACAGGAATCATTCTCCGATGCGAGGAGCCCCCATGCCGAAGCCGTACCGACTGCAGATCAACGTCGACACCAACGACGCCCACGTCCTCGCGGACTGGTGGGCCGAGACGCTCGGCTGGGTCGTCGAACCCACCGACCCCGCGTTCATCCAGCGGATGCTCGACGAGGGCTACGCCACCCAGGATGACACCCGCATCCACAACGGCGAACGCGTCTGGCGCGGCGCCGCCGCCGTCTGCCCGCCGGACGAGGTCGGCGAGCTCAGCCGTCGTCGGATCGTGTTCCAGGACGTGCCCGAGAAGAAGCGCGTGAAGAACCGGATGCACTACGACGTCGTCACCGGCGGCGACGACATCGACCAGGTCCGCGACGACCTCCACACCCGCGGCGCCACCTACGTCGACTCACGCAACCAGGGACCGCACCGCTGGCACGTGATGCTGGACCCCGAGGGCAACGAGTTCTGCGTCAGCTGACGCGCCGCGCCCGCACTCCGAGGCTCCGTCGAGGTGGAGGCCGCGACGTCGGCGATGGCCGACGCGCTGCGCCTGCTCCTGCGCACCGAGGGCCTCGACATGGACCGGGAGCGCATCAGCCTGCGCACCGTCGGCTCGGGCCGCCTCCGGCTCGACGCGAGCGCGCGGTTCAAGTGGAAGTTCCTCCGCCCCCGCTTCCGGCTGCGCACGACGCTCCGCTTCGGGAACCGGAACGCGGTGCGGATCGTCGGCACGAAGATCACCAGCTCCAACCTCCTCTTCCACATGCCCCTCATGCTGTTCCGCCCCCGGATCAACAAGGAGCTCCGGCAGGCGTTCGACCTCGACGACGCCATCGCGCCCTGGTCGATTCGTGACCTGCGTGTCCGCGCCGGCCGGAGGCTCGACGTCGACGTGCAGCTCACCCGCCCCGGACACTGAACCGGGCGGGCACCACCGTGCACGGGTTCCCGGATTCGCGGCGGGTGACGCGGACGCGATGCATACTCCTTTGTAAGGAGGCCACACCATCATGAAACTCGTCACGTACCGCCTCGCAGATTTCGAAGGCTCCGAGATGACCGCGTTCGGCGCGCTCCACGGCGACGACGTCGTCCGGCTCGACGTCGCCCCCGGCCACGACTACTCCGGCCTCGGCTCCGTCGAGGACTACCTCGCTGGCCTGCCGGGCACCCACGAACGCGCGAAGGCCATCGTCGCCGACGCCTCGGCGCCCAGGGTGCCGCTGGCGGCGGTGCACACGCTGCCCGCGCTGCCGCACCCCGTCACCGTGCTCGCCTGCCGACCCGCGCCGGAGGGCCTGCACACCGACCCCGTCGTCGATCCGATCGTCAGCGGCCCCGGTCGCGTCATCGCCAAGGGCGAGGAAGCGGTCTCCCGCTACGGGATCCGCCCGCAGCTGGGGATCGTCACGCCCAAGGAGATGGCGCTGCCGCTGGAGCACATCGCGCCGGCCGCCTACGTGATCTTCAACGAGATCCACGTCCACGACATCGAGACCGGGCACCAGCGCGTGGGCGTCGGACTCGGGCCGTACCTCGTCACGCCCGACGAGGTGCGCGACCCGCTCGCGCTCGAGATCCGTGTCACGTTCCGCGACCGCGACCCCTGGCACGGGGTCACCGCCTACGAGCACGGCCCGCACGAGATCCTGTTCGAGCTCCAGCGCCGCTACCACTTCCGCGCGGGCACGCTGATCGGGCTGGGACCGATCCCCGGAAGCTTCGGGCTGGACGGCGACGAGTGGCTCAAGGCAGGCGAGACATTCACCATCTCGATCGACGGCCTCGGCGAGCTCACCCAGCACCCCGGGTTCCGGCACGCCTGACCCCGCCCGTCACCGTCCCAGTGCGTGCCACAGCGCCGCCCACCGGGGCGCGTCGAGGTCGCGCGGGAGGCTGTGCGGCGCCACCTCGGCCCGCAGCAGTATCCGGCGCGCCGTCCGGAGTTCCACGCGCGCCGCGTGCTGGAGGATGCGCGTGAAGTTGCCGCCGCGTCCCGTGAACACAGCGTGCACGAACCGCTCGTAGTCCGGCCGCTGCGCGGGCTCCACCAGCGGCGTGCCACGCCGGGCGACGGTGAGGATGCCGCCGTCGACGGACGGGACGGGCGTGAAGCGCCTTGCCGGCACCCGCCCGACGAGCGCGAACTCGAACCAGGGCGCGGCTTGGGCGGTCATCATGGTCCGCCCTCCGACGCCGGCCCGTTTCCGCGCCACCTCCCACTGCGTCAGCAGCACGGCGTAGCGCCACCCTCGGGACCGCAGCAGGCGCCGGAGGATGGGGGTGGTGAGGTGGAAGGGGATGTTGCCGACGACCGTCGGGGTGGTCAGCGGGTACCGCAGCGCGTCGGCGTACTCGACGCGCACGTCCGGCAACGCGCGACGCAGTGCCCGGACCCGGTGCTCGTCGACATCGATCGCGGTGACGCGGCAACCTCGTCGGTGCAAGGCTCTAGTGAGGGCGCCGTCGCCGGCACCGATCTCCAGGACCGGGCCCGGGCTGCGGCGGGCGAGGTCGGCGAGCTGGGCGATCGTCGGTTCGTGGTTGAGGAAGTTCTGGCCGAGTTCGTGGCGGCCACCATGGGAAGAACGAGGCATTGTTGCGCTCCAGAGAAGAGTGTGGAGCGCCCGGGGCGCGGTCGGCGTGCGGTGGGCACGCAGCGGATCGTCGCTGCCCGAGGCGCATGGCTGCTCGGGTGCGGCGCGCAGAAAAGTGAAAAGGGAACGCGCGCCGTCAGGCGCTGCGCTCGCGGATCATGGCCGTCAGCGCCGCGGAGGCGCCGTTCAAGATCGTCATAACCAGCACCCTACCACCGCCGATCCGCCGCGCCGAGCCCCGAATGGTGGCCCCCGGCTGCCACACTGGGGCGATGAGCCAGACA
>JAAYZP010000548.1 GCA_012514785.1 Propionibacterium sp.
CGGGCGGACGCCGTTCGTCAAGGACGCCGACGAGTCGGTGGTGGCGATCATGTACCGGGTCAACACCGAGGACCCGCCGGGCCTCGCGGAGCACGGCGTGCCCGACGACCTCGCCCTCCTGATCCACACCCTGATGGACAAGGACCCCGAGAAGCGGCCCGCGTCGGCGCTCGAGGTCGCACAGTGGGCCCAGCACATCCAGGAGCAGCACGGGATCACCTCGGCCCCGTTGCACAGCGACCCCGACCTCGAGCCCGGTCTGCCGGAGGCCGCCATCGCCGCCGGTGCGGAGTCGGTCGGCGGCGCGTCGGGTGGGGCCGGGTCGGCTGTGCCGGCGCCGGCGCAGCCGGACCTCGGGACGCCCGCCCCGCAGCCGGACCACGGCACCCCGGCCCCCCAGCCGGGCTACGGGACACCCGCCCCGCAGCAGGCCTACGGGACGCCCGCCCCGCAGCCGGGCTACGGCACGCCGGCGCCCCAGCCGGTGTGGGGGGCAGCGCCCGTGTCCTCGCCCGGTGGCTACCCGTCCTCGGAGTACACGGGAGCGTCGTACGCGCCGGCGACGGGCTACGTCACGGGCTACGACGCCTACGGCAACGCGACCGGTGGGTACGCTCCGGCGCCGACCGTCGACCCCGGCTACGACGACGGGCCGAACGGCGCCCGCATCATCGCCATCGTCGCGGTGGTCGCCCTGGTGGTCGTCGCCTTGATCATCGCCATCGTCGCCATCGCGAGCAGCGGCTGACGGCCACTGCGCCGACCGCTCGGTCGGTCGCCCACCTCGGATCGGGGGGACGGATCGCACGAGCGGTCCCGGGCGTCGCGATCGGTCGGCCCGAGGCCGTAGGCTCGCCCGATGGGCGCGATGCCGGCCGATCCCCCCAGTCCGCTCGCGGCCCAGCCGTTGCACATCGACGGGGTGGAGCTCCGAGTCGCTCCCCTGGGTGGCTACGAGGTCTCCGACCATCTGGTGCTGGTCAAGTCCGTCGAGGTGCTCGACGCGTACCGGGACGTGCTCTCGGCCTACGACCGTCCCTCCATCGTGGAGATCGGCATCGCCTACGGAGGCAGTGTCGCCTTCTTCGCGCTCACCGCCGACCCCTCGCGCCTCGTCGCGATCGAGATGGCTGCGGAGCGTGTCGTCCTGCTCGACCGACTGATCGAGGAGCGTGGGCTCGGGGAGCGGGTGCACCTCCACTACGGCGTCGACCAGGGCGATCGCGGTCGGGTCGGCGAGATCGTCGCGTCGGAGTTCGGGGGGACGCCCATCGACCTCGTCATCGACGACGGGTCGCACCTCTATGACGAGACCGTGGCGTCGTTCGAGACGCTGTTCCCGCACCTGCGACCGGGTGGCGAGTACATCATCGAGGACTGGAGCTGCGACCACGGGATCCGTGCCCTTCTCACGGCGGCGCTGGCCGACCCCGGGTCGCCCGTGCACGCATGGGCCCAGCAGATCGTCGCGGGCGAGATCCCGTCGGCCCATGACGACCAGCAGCCGCAGAGCGCGGTCGCGGTGGCGTCGCTCGGTCTCGCTGGTGACGGCCCGGCCGTCGGCAGACCGCCCCTGTCGCGGTTGGCGGCTCGCTTCGTCCTGGCCGCGGCCGAGCCGGGCTCTGGCATCGAGTCCGTCACCGCGGGACCGTACTGGTTGTCGGTGAGGCGGGCGTCCGACGACGTGGAGCGGGACACCTTCTCACTCGACGCCGCGTGTCCCGACAACTTCGGGACCTTGACGCCGGGCACGTGACGAACGCCGGCGGGACGCCGTCCGATGCGCCCCCGCCGACGGTCAGTCGACGTCGGTGCGCCGTAGCAGCCACCCGGTGAGCGCGGTCGCGGCGACGGCGACGGCGATCGGGACGAGGATCCCGGACGCGAGGGTGAGCGAACCGAGCCGCAGCCCGAC
>JAAYZP010000549.1 GCA_012514785.1 Propionibacterium sp.
GCCCCGCACCTGGCCGGAGTCGTCGTCGTGCATGCGTTCCAGGACGTCCTTGCCGACGGTGCTCCATTTGTTCGGGGTGCCACCGACGTACTTGTTGCGCTTGCCGGTGACCCCGCCGTGCTCCCGCTCGGCCTCGCGTTCGAGCTGGTCGAGGCGGTCGAAGAACCGCTCCTGGTCCACACCTTCCAGCGACTTCGGGATGCGCTTGTAGTTGAACTGCCGCCCGACGACGCGACGGAACATCCCGCCGTTGGCCAACTCCATGACTTCCGGTGGGTACCGTTTCGCCACGTCAGCCCGCCATCAGCAGTTCGGTGGTGGCCCGGGTGGCCTGCTCGACAGCGACGCGCGCCCCCAGCTGCACTCCCCGCAGGAAAGGGATAGCCGGCGCCCCGAACGGCTTGGCGGCGTGGATGGCCACGGCCACCTGGCCCAACTGCGCGATCATCAGCGACTTCAGCGCCATGATCGCCATCGCGGCCGCCTCGTGACCCATCGCGGCGCGCTCGCAGCCGACCCGGAAGTCCCGCAGCGAGCCGAGGTTGCCCCCACCGCCCGACATGAAGGCGACGAACGCGTCGCGGGCGGGCCCGACGTTCGCCCCGGCCACGCCGTCGACCCCGCCCTCGACGCGCGCGATCACCTGCGATGTGAGCTCGGCCAGCTGCCGCCACTCGTCGGCGCGCCCCCGCAGGGCCGACTCGTTCGTCGTCGGGAACTCGCAGCCGATGAACGCTCTCGCTTCCTCCAGCGCGGCGGGAAGCTCGATGCCCACGTCAGCCGCCGATCCGTGCGGCCAGGGCCTCGTTGCTGTCCTCACGCGCAGCGTACTCGCGCCCGGTGACCGCCATCGTGTCCGCCTCGACGGCGAGCCCCGCGGCCAGGCCGTCGATGGTCCGGCTCGCGGCGGCGTTCAGCGACTGCAGGATCTGCACCACGGCCGCGTCGGCGCTCGTCGCTGCGGTGGGCACGACGTCGGAGAGATCGCCGAGGCGACCGACGACACCCTGCGCGGCGGCCGCGAACTCGGCCGCGACGTCGTCCAGCCGTGCGGCGCCGTCGGTCCACGAATCGGGGGAGAAGCGAAGCGTGCTCATTCGCCGGCCATCCTCGCGATCCGGGCGTCGAGCTGGCGCAGCTCGGCGTCGTAGGCGGCGCCCAGCTCGGAGCCCAGCTGGCGGATCCGGCCGAGGTCGGCACCGCCCGGGCCTGCGATGGCGGCCAGCACCTGCGACTGCGCTTCGGCGAGGGCCTCGTTGGCCGCGGAAGTCAGCTCGTCGGCCAGCGTCTCGGCGTCGAGGCGGATCGGGTGGGAGAGTTCGACGCGGATGCCCGTGCCGTCGGAGCTGACGACGATGGCGCCCTCGTGGCGCGAGGCGCGGGCGTGGACCGGTTCGGGGGCGAAGGCGACGTCGATGTCGGGGAGGCCCGCGAGCGTCTCGTCGAGGGCCGCGGAGAGGGGCGAAGGCACGGGGTGGGGCATGCAGACTCCTAGCTCGCCTGCGACGCTAACAACCCCCCGGGTTCAACTCCCACGCGCGCCGGGCACCGCCCCCGGATCTGAGTAGTGGTGCTCAGCTCAGGCGAGCGAGAGGAAGAGCTTCTCGAGTTCCTCGGGCGTCATCTCCGCCTCGGGGCCCTCGCCCGAGAGGCAGTTGCGCATCGCGTTGGCGATGATCGCGAACCCGGCCTTGTCCAACGCCGAGGAGACAGCGGCGAGCTGGGTGACGACGTCGCGGCATTCCCCGCCTCCCTCGAAGGCGTCGATCACGGCGTTGAGCTGCCCGCGCGC
>JAAYZP010000550.1 GCA_012514785.1 Propionibacterium sp.
AGATCGCCCGCGCACTCATGGCCGACCCCGAGCTGCTCCTCCTCGACGAACCCGCCAGCGGGCTCGACCTCGCGGGCCGGGAGGCGCTCGTCGGCGCCATGTCGGAGCTCTTCCAGCACCCGACGTCGCCGGCCTCCGTGCTGGTGACGCACCACGTCGAGGAGATCCCCGCCGGGATCACGCACTGCCTGCTGATGAACCACGGGCGCATCGTCGCCGAGGGTGAGCTGCACGAGACGCTGACCTCCGCCAATCTGAGCGCCGCGTTCGAGACGCCGCTCGTCGTCGGTTTCGACGGCCGATGGAGCGCCCGGGGGGCCTGACATGGAAGCGCTGCTGGAATGGTTCCGAGAGCACGGCTGGGCGGGCTGGGGCGTGCTGGCGATCGGGCTGGCGGCGGCGGAGCTCCTGACGCTCGACCTCACCCTCCTCATGCTCGCCGCCGGGGCCCTCGCCGCCGGTGTGACCTGGTTCGTCGCCCCCGGCCTGATCTGGCTGCAGGTGGTGGTCGGCCTCATCACCGCCGTCGTGACGCTGTGGCTGCTGCGGCCCACGTTGCTGCACCGCGTCCGGCAGTCGCCCGGCTACCGCTCCCACCTCGACCAGCTCGTCGGCTCCGGCGGCACCGCCACCCAGGAGATCACCAACGACGGCGGGGAGGTGCGCGTCGACGGCCAGATCTGGGAGGCGCGCCCCAACGACCGCGACCTGCGGATCGGCCAGGGTGAGAGCGTCGAAGTCTTCGGCATCGACGGCATCACCCTCCTCGTCCATCCCGCAGAACCCAACCAACTCCCGCACCGAACACAGTAAGGAATCGCCGTGCTCTACGTACTCATCGGCCTGGTCATCCTCGTGGTGCTCCTGCTGGGCATGAGCCTGAAGATCATCCGCCAGCAGCAGGTGGCCATCGTCGAACGTCTCGGCAAGCTCCGCACCGTCCTCGAGCCGGGGCCGCACCTCATCGTGCCGCTGTTCGACCAGGTGCGCTACGTGCTCGACATGCGCGAGGAGGTCGTGCCGTTCCCGCCGCAGGGCGTCATCACCGAGGACAACCTCATGGTGTCCATCGACTCCGTCATCTACTTCCAGATCGTCGACCCGAAGCGGGCCGCCTACGAGGCGCAGGACTACCGCGCGGCGATCGAGCAGCTCACAATGACCACGCTGCGCAACATCATCGGCGGCCTGGACCTCGAACTCACGCTCACCTCGCGTGAGGAGATCAACCAGCGACTCCGGGCCGTCCTCGACGACGCCACCGGCAAGTGGGGCATCAAGGTCAACCGCGTCGAGCTGCGCTCCATCGAGCCGCCGGCAACGATCCGCGATGCGATGGAGAAGGGTGCGCGCGCCGAGCGTGACAAGCGTGCGCAGATCCTGCTCGCCGAGGGGCAGCGGCAGTCGCAGATCCTGCAGGCCGGCGGCGACCGCGAGTCGTCGATCCTGCGTGCCCAGGGTGAGCGCGAGGCCGAGGTGCTCCGAGCGCAGGCCGAGCGCCAGTCGCAGATGCTGCGCGCCGAGGGTGAGGCGCAGGCCATCACGACGGTGTTCGGCGCGATCCACGCGGGACAGCCCGACCAGGCGCTGCTCGCCTACCAGTACATGCAGATGCTGCCCGAGCTCGCCAAGGGCGACGCCAACAAGGTCTGGATCATCCCGAGCGAGCTGAACGACGCGCTCAAGGGCCTCGGCACCGCCGTCGGCGAGGGCAGCGAGGACGTGCGCCGCTACGTCTCCGAGGCCGCGAAGCACTTCTCCGCGCCGGAGAAGATCGACGTGCACGCCGAGATCGAGCATCAGGCCGAGAAGGACCGCGCCCAGTCCGACAAGACGGTGCAGAAGGCCATCGACGAGGCCCAGGCGCTCGACAACCTGGCCGGCCAGCCGAAGCGGCAGGCGTCCTCAAGCCGGGGCCTGCCGCCGCGTCCGGCCGCGATCGGGCAGGGGCCGGAGGAGCAGGGCGACGCCGAACTCTCGGTCCAGCCGCACCCGCAGCCAGAGGCCGACACCGAGCCGCAGCAGGACCAGCCGCTGCAGCCATAAACCATGCTGGCCGAGATCCTGGAGGGCTTGCGGACACGATCGGACGCCGACGTGTTCCTCGGCGCCGACCGCATCACGCAGCACGAGTTCGCCGACCTCGTGTGGACGTACGCCGGCGGCCTCCGCCTGCGGCAGGCGAGGTCCGTCGCGCTGGTGGGCCGCCCCGGCCCCACGACCGTCGCGATGATGCTGGCCGGCATCGGCACCGGCACCCGGGTGGACTGGGTCGACCCGCGCGCCGGCGAGGCATACGTGCGGGCGAGGATTGAAGCGGCGGCGCCGGACATCGCGATCGCCGAGTCCGGGCTCGCCTGGCCGCTGAAGGGGCCGAAGTGGCTGCGTCGGAGCATGGGTTTGCCCAGCATCGACGTCTGGCCCGAGATCGTGCCCATCGATCACATCGGTGCGGCCCAGCAGCGCAGCTTCGGGCTCGAGCCCGAAGCCCCGGCCCTCACGCTCTTCCCGCGCGGCCGGCTCGAGGAGCCGATCGGGGTGGTGCACAGCGTCGCGTCCCTGTCGGCCGGCCTGCGAGGGTTGGCGGCCATCGACGAGGGCGGGGGAGCGGTGCTGACGGACTCGCTGCTCGCGATGCTGGCCGCGGTTGGCGGGGGCCGCCCGATCGTACGCGCGTCCCGAGCCGGGGCGGTGCCGAAGCAGCTCCGTCGCCATGCGGTGGAGTGCAGCTACCTGGCTTCGTGGGACGAGGTATCGGGGACGGGGGCGAGGCTCACCGGGACGGTCGTCGTCGACGCGACCGCTCCGGCGACGACGCTGCACTCACTTCGCGGCTCAGGTGCCGACCGGGTGATGCGGGTCTACGCGCTTCCGGAGTTGTTCCCGATCGCGCACTCGGACACCGACGGCGTCCTCGAGCTGACCGACGGGGTCGAGGCCCGCGTCGCCGACGACGGCACACTGCGGTTGCGCGGCCGGGCGATGGCGCCGCGCACGATCGAGGGACCGTACCTCGACGACGTCACCTCCCGCGGCCGCCTCGCCGGCCGCACCCTCCGGCTGGCAGACGCCTAGGAGCCGAGTTTGCCACTGTCTGGGGACAGTTGTTGACTGGAATTGGTGGCCGTGAGCGTTGTGGTTTCCGACTCTTCGAGACGCTCGCTCCGCTCCCTCCTCAGGGGCTGTAAAAGACGTAGTCAAGCTGCTAAACACGGTTCCTCACCTGAAAGCAGCTCCTCGACGGCACACCTCTGATGGTTGAGCTCGCCCGCGACGAAGGAGCTGGCGATGGTCGAAACCACCCTCA
>JAAYZP010000551.1 GCA_012514785.1 Propionibacterium sp.
AACAGTTGATTCGTACACATCGTGGCCGATGGAAACGTTGATTCCACCGATCACGGCCGGGTCCACGTCCACCTGCAGCGAGACCGGACGTCCGACGCGCGCGGTCAGCGCCGCGCGGAGACGTTCGAGCCGGGCCTCGTCGAGAGGATGTGCGACGGTGACCTTGGCGACGGCGACCTCGGCGAGGTCCGCGGCGAACTCGAGGTACGAGTCCAAGGTCTGGGAGAAGGTGCGCCTGTGTCCGGCGATCGCACGCTCGGCGAGCAGCTTGGTCACAGGATGGCCGGCTTCCAGCAGACCGCCGACGAGCCCACGCTTGGCCTCGAGGTCGTAGACGGCGCTGCGCAGCAGTGCCGTGAGGTCCGCGGAGCCGGCCACCGCACGGCTGACGGTGTGCAGCTCGTCGGTGACCCGCTTCAGAGAGCCCTCCCCCGCCGCGCCCTTCAGCGCGACGACGACCCCTTCACGCTCCACGCCACGGGCGAAGTGCCGCGGGTCCGTCCACGAATCCCGCACGACGCGCTCGATGGTCTCGAGCGCATGCGGGCCGACGCGCGAACCGAACAGCGTGCGCGCCAGTTCGACGCGCTGCTCCGGTCCAGCGGACGGGTCGGACAGCGAACGACGCAGCATCGGCTGATCGACGAGGACGTCGGTCACCGCAAAGATCTCGCCTGCCGCGTCGAGGGCCGTCATCGTGTCTGTCCTGCCTGCTCGAGCTCGGCGAGGAAGCGGTCCACGGTGCGCAGCGCCCGCGCGTCGTCGTCGAGCGACTCTCCGACGATCTTGCCTGCCAGCGAGGTGGCGATGCCGCCGACCTCACCGCGCAGCTCCACCACGAGCTGCGTGCGCTCGGCAGCGAGCTGCTGACGGCCCGACTCCAGGATGCGGTCCGATTCCTTGGCGGCCCGGTCACGGGCCTCCGCGAGAATCTGGGCGCTCTGGTTCTTCGCGTCCTCACGGATCTTGGCGGCCTCTTCACGGGCCTCCGAGAGCTGATCCTGATACTGGGCGAGGGCTGCCTCGGCCTTGGCCTCGGCCACTGCCGCGCGCTGCATACCACCCTCGATCTTGGAGGATCGCTCTTCGTACATCTTCTCGAACGCGGGCACGACGGCCTTGCGCATGATCACGTACAGGATCAGAAGAAGTACGGCGCCCGCGATGAGTTCCGACAAATAGTGGGGTAGCAGGGGACCGAGATCGATCGCCTGGCCCACCCAGATGGTGGTATCCATGTGCGGGTGCCTCAGAGGACGAAGGCGAGGGCGATCGCGATGATGGCGAGTGCCTCAACCACCGCGAAGCCGATGAACGCGGTGCTCATCATGGCGCCGCGGGCCTCGGGCTGACGTGCGGTGCCGTTGATGACCGACGCGAAGATCCAGGCGACGCCCAGAGCAGGGGCGATCGTCGCGATCGCGTAGCCGATCATGTTGAGGCTGCCGTAAATCTCGAGGAGCTCCATTAACTTACCTTTCGGATGGTGTTTCTTCGTTTGGGTGAAGAAGCTTGTGGGGTTGGTCAGTGCGCCTCTGCGATAGAGGTCGACACGTACTGGGCGGTCAGGACAGTGAAGATGTAGGCCTGCAGGGCTCCGAGGAAGAGCTCCAGCAGCATGACGATGAGGCCGAAGATGAAGCTGGCCCCACCGGCGAAGTTGTAGAACAGGTTGTCCTGGTAGGTGACCAGGAAGCCGCCGCCGACGATGAACACGAGCACGACCAGGTGTCCTGCGAACAGGTTGGCGAAGAGACGTAGCGCCAGCGTGACGGGGCGGGTGATGAACGTCGCGAGGAACTCCAGCGGGATGACGATCGGCAGCAGGTAGCCGGGCACCCCCTCCGGGATGAGCGACTGCTTCATGAAGCGCCCGAAGCCGAACTTCGCGACGCCGGCACCGACGTAGACGAACCAGCTCATGATCGCGAAGGCGTAGGCGTAGCCGATGTTGGAGAACGTCGGGAACATGAAGAGGAAGAACTGTCCGAACCAGTTGTTGATCAGGAGGAAGAAGAACAGCGCGAGCAGGTACGGCAGGAATCGACGGTACTCCGACTGGAGGATGTCGCGAGCGATGCCGTTGCGGACGAACTCGTAGAGGTACTCGAACGCGAACTGCCGCTTCGTGGGCTGCACCTTCAGCTTCCGCGAAGCCAGGTACCAGACCAGCGCCACCAGTGCGAAGGCGATGAGTGCCTGCACCAGCGGCTTGTTCACCCAATCCGGGAACACGCCCGGCCAGATCGAACCGAATTCGAAGTCGTGCGTTCCAGGCGGGCTGTAGCCGCCGCTTTCGAGCGGAACCAGTCCAATCGTCACTTGACGCTCCCGTAACGTTTATAGATCAAGTAGATGCTACTGATAAAGCCCACGATTAGGCCAACCGGCAACAGCCACGAGGTGTGGAGGAAGTGGTCACCCACCCAGCCGAGGCCCCCATAGAAAATGAGGCCCGCGAGGATGTAGCTGAGGACCGCCATGCCGTCCTCGGTTCCGCGAGGAGACGCGTCTGCCTGCTTCGGTGAAGGTGTGGTGCCCATATCGGCCTTGAGCCTAGCAGCAAACCTCACGATTCTTCATTTCGGCCCGGGGTGACGTAGTCCTCGTCGTAGACCGGGACCCGCTGCCGACTAGCGACGACGACGACCCCGGTGACCCAGGCGATCACCGTCGCGGTGACGCTGAGCAGCAGCCAGAGGTCGATCACGTGCTCCGCCACCGCCTCGAGCGAGAGGATGGCCCAGAGTCCCGCGGCGATACCGACGACGCGAACCCCGTAGCTGGCCAGCACCAGGCCCATGCCCTGCATGGGGTCCATCTCGGTGGCCACCACCTCCAGGGCCTGGCCGATCGCGTAGAAGATGATCACCGCGGCGAAGCCCAGCGCGGCCGTGATGAGGCCGGAGACGCCGTCGAGCGCGAACGCCAACCCGATGATGCCGAAGCCCACGGCGTGCGCCAGGAGGAGCGCGCCCTGCATCATCTGGCGCGCGCGGAGCGTGGCCGCGGTCACCCTAGTTTTCGCCATGGTCCACCTTTCCTGCCCCGAGCCGGACCGGGCGGACCGTCCAGGCGAGCACCGCCAACAGCGCCACAAGCATGAGCCATGGAATATAGGGGGCATCCGTCAGCACGATCAACACGAGTCCCCCGCTGACCACCGCGGTCCACGAGTACATCAGGAGCACCGCGCCGCGGATCGAATGCCCGCGAGCGATGAGCCTGTGGTGGATGTGCGCCTTGTCGGGGACGAACCAGTACTGCCCCCGCATCGTCCGGCGGACGTAGGCGAGCAGCAGGTCCAGGATCGGCAGGAGGAGCGCCGCGAACGGCAGCAGGATCGGGATCAGCGCGGGCAGGACGTCGGTGGTGCCGCCGGTGAGGACGGCGGGGTCCAGCTGCCCGGTGAAGGAGATGGTGCTCATGGCCATGAGGAGCCCGAGCAGCATCGCCCCGGAGTCCCCCATGAACATCTTCGCGGGATGCCAGTTGTGCAGCAGGAACCCGACGCAGATGCCGATGGTGGCGACCGTCAGGAGGGAGGCTGTGGTGGCACGCACCAGCTCCTGCTCATAGGCCAGGAAGTAGGCATAGGCGAAGAACGCCGCGGCACCGATGGCGACGATGCCCGCCGCCAACCCGTCCAGACCGTCCACGAAGTTGACGGCATTCGTGCACAGCGCGATGAAGAAGACGGTGATGAGGATGCTGGTGGTGTAGTCGAGCGAGATGATCGTGTTCGGCAGCGGGATCCAGAAGATCCGCACCCCCTGCAGCACCGCGACCCCCGCGGCGAGCACCTGGCCGCCCAGCTTCACCAGCGCGGGGAGGTCGTACTTGTCGTCGAGCACCCCGATCAGGCAGATCACCAGGCACGCCTGCCCGATGGCGAACGCGTCGTGGGCCACGATCGCGTGCCTGCCGAGGAACGGCATCTGCACCGCGAACAGGAGCGCGACGGCGAGCCCGCACAGCATCGCGAGCCCACCGAGGTACGGGATCGGTATCCGGTGCACGTCCCGGCTGCGCACCTGCGCGTAGGTCCCCGTGCGCACCGCGATCTGCCGGAACAGGCCGGCGGTGACGAAGGTCACGGAGGCGGCAACGAGGAGGACGAGCAGGTACTCACGCATCGGGCTGCTCTGCGGGCCCCTCGGTCTCGTCGACGTCGTCGGCGGCAGCGTCCGGCTCGGCGTCCGGTGCCTCGTCCTCGGGCTCCGGGGGCTCCGGATCGTGGAGGCGCACGCTCTCCACCACGTCCTGCAACTGCTCCGTGCTGAGGGCGCCGACGCGGAGGACCACGCCGCCCTCGTCGCTGGAGAATTCCACGATGGTCGACGGGCTCATCCCCGGGGTGGGGCCGCCGTCGAGGTACACCTCGACGCGCTCCCCCAGCTGCTCCTGAGCTGCGGCGCACGTCGTCGCCGGTGCGTTGCCGGACACGTTGGCCGAGCTGACGGCCAGTGGGCCGGTGCGACGCAGCAGTTCGCGGGCGCCGTCGTGGTCGGGCACTCGCACGGCGACGGTGCCGCGCGTGTCGCCCAGATGGAGGCCGAGGCTCTTCTGTTCGCCGAGGATCAGCGTGAGCGGCCCCGGCCAGAA
>JAAYZP010000073.1 GCA_012514785.1 Propionibacterium sp.
CCGATCGTGGAGACGCCGAGCATCACCGTCCGCGCGGCCCGCCAGGGGATCAGCATCGCCGCGGCGACCGTCACGTAGGGGGTGAAGTAGGCCATCAGTGAGAGGTTGTCGCCGAAGTAGGCCAGCAGCCCCAGCGACCCCATGATCAGCCCGATCCACACCCATCGGCCGCGCTCGCCCCAATGGGCGACGACGCTCGTTCCGACGAGGAGCCCACCGAGCAGGGCCAGGACGGCGAGCAGACCCACGTAGCGCGCCGTCGACACCTCGCCGTGGACGAACGTGGCCGGCAGCGCCAGGAAGATGAGGTTGGGCAGCAGGTAGCCGGCGCCCTGGTGCCAGGCGCGTCGGTACCAGGGCAGCCCGACCGCGCCCGCCTCGAAGGCGGGCGCGGGGGGCTCTCGTGTCGAGATCGTCATCGGTTCACCGCTTGGAAGTCGCTACGGCCCGACGGTAGCCCACCACCCCGAGCGCGGCCAGGCCCACCGTCCACGCGACGAGCGTGATGACGCCGCGGGCGGCGACCGGATCGCCGGTGATGGGGGTCAGCGCGAACTGCCCGGCCCAGTAGGAGGGCAGCAGGATGCCGATGTCCTGCAGCACCTGCGGCATCTGGTCCAGCGGCACCCACATCCCGCCGAGCATGGCCAGCGCGAGCATGAGGAACGTCGTCGCGGCGTTCGCGGCCTGCGGCTTCAGCCAGAGCCCGACGACCAGACCCATGACCACGAACGGAATGAGCACCACGAGCGCGACGCCGACCACCGACGCCCACGTCGCCAGCGGGAGCCGGACGCCGTCGATCGCGCCGACGCCGAGCACCACGACGATGGGCGGCAGGATCAGCAGGAGCGCGGCGAGCAGCCGGGTGAAGAAGAACTGCGTGGGGCTCAGCGCGGTCAGCATGAGCTGGCGGAACCAGCCGGTGGCTCGCTCGTTCTGGATGGCGTTGCCGGCCGCGAGCGCCGAACCCATGGCGCCATAGGTGGCCATCATGACCATGATGTGCCGCTGGATCTCCGCACCGCCGATCTCGTCGCCGTAGAGCGTGGAGAAGAAGAGGTACATGGCGGTGGGCATGGCGATGATGAAGCCGATGAAGCCGCCGTCGGTCAGCGAGAGCCGGAGCGTCGATCCCAGGTAGCTCAGCACCCGCTGCGCGCTCCCCCGGGCCTCGGGCGGCGTCGGGGCGGCGATCGACGGTGTGGCGCGGGTCTCGCGCAGGGTCGTGGTGGTCATGCGTGGGCTCCTTCTGTGATGGCGACGAAGGCGTCCTCCAGCTTGGCGGAGGTCACTTCGATGCTGTGGACAGGTCGGGTGATGAGGTGTCGGAGGGTCTCGTCGCTGTCGGCGCTGACCAGCTGGTGGCGTTCGCCGTCGCGGGTGGCGGAGACGACGCCCGGTAGGTGCTCGTAATCCAGATCGGGCCCGACGAAGGTGACGGTGCGGCCACCAACGCGGCGCTTGATGTCAGCCCCCGTCCCGTCGGCGACGATGCGGCCGTCGCTGATCACGACGATGCGCTCGGCGTACGCGTCGGCCTCGTCGAGGTAGTGGGTGGCGAAGATGACGGTGCGGCCGTGGGAGGCGAGGTCCTCCATCTGCGCCCAGAAGCGACGGCGCAGTTCGACGTCCATGCCGACGGTGGGCTCGTCGAGGATGATCAGCTTCGGGGAGCCCATGATCGCCATCGCGAACCGGACCCGCTGCGCCTGGCCGCCCGAGAGTTTGCCGGTGGGGGTCTTCAGGATGTCGCCGAGTTCGGCTCGCTCGATGACCTCGCCGAGCGGCAGCGGGTGGGCGTGGATCCCGTGCAGCGTGCGCAGCAGGCCGCGCACGTTGGTGTCCGCCAGGAGCGCGCCGTTCTGGAGCATCGCGCCGACGTCGCCGCGCCGGACGGCCTCGTGCGGGCTCTCGCCGAAGACTTCGACGGTGCCCTCATCAGGGGTGACGAGGCCGAGGATCATCTCGTTGGTGGTGGACTTGCCGGCGCCGTTGGGACCGAGGAAGGCCATGATCTGGCCGGTGGGGACCCGGAGGTCGACGTCGTCGACGGCGGTGAGGCTGCCGTAGCGCTTGGTGAGTCCGGTGGTGGTGATGGCTGTTTCCCTCATACCCCTACTCTGCGACGGCAGCGCCGGGCGCAGTAGGGGGCGACGTCACTACTTCGCCGTGACAGATGTCACGACGGCGCCTGCGGGCTCAGGCCGTGGCCGGCCCGGGGTCGAAGCGGTCGGCGCGGCGATGTCGGAACACCCACAGCTTCGAGCACAGGTAGATGTAGAGCCCCTCGCAGAGCGCGGCGGTGATGCGGGCCACCATGTAGTGCACGCCGATCCACTCCAGCAGGGTGGAGAATCCGAGGATCCAGATCAGGTAGTTGGTGACCAGCACGAGCACGTACTTGCCGGACTGCTTGCCGATGTCGCCGCGGGCGCGGAAGTTGAGGAACTTGTTGAGGAAGAACGCCACCGACGCCGCTATGCCGAAGCTGACGCTGACGGCGACCGGGTAGGGCACGCCGAGCACCGAGAACGAGAGCCACAGCAGCAGCATGTCGAACAGGAACGTGCAGGAGTTGATCAGCGCGAAGCCGATGAACGTCTGGGGGATGATCTGCCGCAGGCGGAACGGCAGGATCGCGTGCAGCCACGCGGTGAACGCGCTGAACGCTTCGGCTGCCGGGGCGTGGGACTTCGTCACGCCTCCCATTGTGAACCCCCGGGGCAAGAAGCGCGCACGCGGAGGCATTTATACGAACCGATAGTAATTACCAGGACCTTGTGCCTATGCTGCTGGCCACCGATTCCTAGGACCGGGAGCAGGCCATGAACCCAGACTTCCCCATCTGGCTGCGCGCCAGCCATCTGATCAACTTCGTGCTCATCGGCATGCTGCTGCGGAGCGGCTGGGAGATCCTCGCCTCCCTCCCCCGGCTCTGGTGGCGAAAGGACTGCGCCCCCGGCACGGAGTGGCTCAAGTTCACGCGCCGTGAGCTGCCGAAGGAGGAGGGCGTCTACACGTCGCTGATGGACGAGAAGAGCCTCCACCCGATAGTCGGGCTCCCGGGGCGCGAGAACGTCGGGCTCGGCCGCCACTGGCACGGCATCTCCGCGTCGCTCTGGCTGCTCAATGGGATCGTCTACGTCGCGCTGCTGTTCGCCACGGGCCTGTGGCGGCGCATCATCCCGACGTCGTGGGACATCTTCCCCGAAGCGTGGGAGTCGCTGCTCGTCTACCTGCGACTGGAGACGCCGGGCATCGAGCACTTCACGCCGTACGACGCGCTGCAGATGCTCGGCTACACGTTCGTGATCTTCCTCCTCGCGCCGGCGATGATCGTCACCGGCACGGCGATGTCGCCCGCGGTGCGCTCCCGCTTCCCCCGGTTCGTGAAGATGCTCGGCGGGCACCAGGGGGCACGCTCCATCCACTTCATCTGCATGGTGCTGATGACGGGCTTCATCATCATGCACGTCGGGCTGGTGTTCCTCGTGCACCGCGAGCACAACCTCGTCCACATGGTGTTCGGCGACGTCGACACCGCCCGCGCCGGCCAGGCGCTGTTCACCATCGTGATCTCCATCATCGCGGTGATGTTCTTCTGGCTCTTCCTCAGCTACTGGACACTGTCGGACCGGGTGCGCGCCCACCAGGCGCTCGTCACCGTCACCGAGCCGATCCGCAAGGTGGCGTTCGGCTGGATGAAGCCCCGCATGTCGCGCCAGCAGGTGTACACCGACGACGACATCTCCGAATTCCACTGGACCAACGGCCTGCCGCCGACCGAGGAGGAGTCGACGGAGTGGCTCGCCGCCCGCGACACCGAGGACTGGGAGGGCTGGACGGTCACCGTCGGCAACGACGTCACCGGCGCGGAGAAGGTGCTCACCCTCGACGATCTCCGGGAGCTGCCGCAGTCGTCGTACGTCGCCGTCCACACCTGCATGCAGGGCTGGTCCGCGACGTCGCGCTGGACGGGCGTGAAGCTGAAGGACCTGATGCCGGTCATCGGCGAGCGGCCGGAGGGGGCCCGGTACTTGCTGGTGGATTCCTACGGGCTCGCGCAGAAGATGTACGACAACCGGCCCCGGGAGCCGTTCTACGCGGTCATCGACTTGGCCACCTACGACGAGGACGACACGATCCTCGCCTACGAACGTAACGGCGAACCGCTCGAGGCCCACCTGGGTGCGCCGGCACGCCTGCGGGTGGAGTCCAACCACGGCTACAAGATGGTGAAGTGGGTGAGGTCGATCCGTTGGATCAAGGACTACGCCGACTACGGCGACGGCCGCGGCGGCACCCGCGAGGACTCCGCGCTGCAGGCGTTCAACGGCCGGATCTGACGGGACGGGGGCGTACCGTGGAAGACATGAACACCCAACTCGCCTCGAAGACCTACCGGATCGCGGGCGTACGCGACGACCTCGAGGTCAAGGCGATCATGCAGCAGCTCTACGACATCTTCACCGCGCAGGGCATCGGCCAGGCTGCGGTGGAGCTCGCCGGCGCCGAACAGCGGCTCGTCGTGAAGCACCGACCGGACCAGGAGCCCGACCGGCAGGCGATCGCCGACGCGATGGCCCGCGCCGGCAACTTCAAACTCCTGGACTGAGGCCGGAGACGGGCTTCGTTGTCAGCTTTGCCACTGTCTGCAGTGGCAAACCGCACACCGAAGCGGGCGGGGGTCAGTTCTTCGACGCCTTGTGCAGGTACTTGTCCCACCAGCGCTCCCCGCGTACGGAGAGCCGGCCGTCGCCCTGGCGCCCCATCAGGCGCACCAGCGGTTTCCCCTGCGACGGCACCTCGGGTGCGTCGAACGTCGCCGAGCTCCAGACGCTCTTCGCGGTGAGCCCGCGGCGGTCGAGCCCCCACCCCTCGGGCAGGATCATGACGAAGGAGCCCCACGACATCCGGAGCTCGATGTTGATCACACCACCCGGGGGCGGGATGGCGTCGAGGAAGTTGAGCACGACCGCTGCCCACTGCGGCTCGGCGAGGATCCACTCGGGCACCTGCCACCGCCCCGCCCGGATGACCGCCGCCCAAGCTGCGGTGAGCGCCAGCGACCCAGGCGGGGCCAGCGCGTCGGATGGGACGGGTAGCTGTGCCCGCTGCGACAGCTCCACCTCGCGGTCCCGCCTCGCGCGCCCCTCGGGCAGGTCGGCGATCAGCGCGTCGAGATCCGACTCGAAGCGCGCGCGGCTGGCGGCCTCGATCCGCGTCTCGAGCTCCTCGAGCGTGAGGCGGCCCTCGCCCGTCGCGACGTTCAGGATCTCGATGATCCGATCGCGATCCGCGTGCCCGACGCGCACATCCGGGCGCCCTCGTTCCTCTGATGCCATGCCGACCAGTCTAGATACTCGGGCCGCCTCCCCGCGCCCGACGACCCGGCCGGGTAGATTGGGGAAGGTGACAATCCAAGTTCGCCCCATTTCCGCCGACCGCCACCTGGAGTACATCGCCACCCGAGGTTCGGCGTCGTTCCTGCAGACCCCCGCGTGGGCCAAGGTCAAGCCCGAGTGGCGCGGCGAGACGATCGGCTTCTTCGACGGCGAGGATCTCACCGGCGTGGGGCTCGTCCTCTACCGGCAGCTGCCGAAGCTGAAGCGCTACCTCGCCTACCTCCCCGAGGGGCCGGTGCTGGACTGGTCCCGGAGCGACGTCGCGGAGCACCTCGACGCGCTGGTCGAGTTCGCCAGGGCCAACAAGGCGTTCGCCGTCCGCATCGGCCCGTGGCTGGCGCATCGTCGCTGGTACGCCGACACGATCAAGCAGGCCATCGCCGACGACGACGTCACGATGCTCTCGCAGGTGACGCCCGACGACACCTCCATCGACGGCACCCGCGCGCTCCGTGCGCTGGAGCAGCGCGGCTGGCGCACCGACGAGTCGGGCGAGGGGTTCGCCGCGGGTCAGCCGCAGTACAACTTCCAGCTGCGCCTGCGCGACGCCGAGGGCGGGCAGCTGTCCGAGGACGAGCTCATGAAGGGCATGAACCAGCAGTTCCGTCGCAACATCCGCAAGGCCGCGAAGGAGGGCGTCGAGGTGCGCACGGGCACCCGCGAGGACCTGGCGCGGTTCCACGAGATCTACGTCGAGACGGCGGAACGCGACGGCTTCACCGGGCGCGCGCTGGAGTACTTCGAGCTGATGTGGGACGCGCTGAACGCCGAGGAGGAGGGCCGGATGCAGGTCTTCCTCGCCGAGCACGAGGGCGACCTCGTCGCGGCGTCGACGTTCGTCACCGTCGGCGAACACACCTGGTATTCCTACGGCGCCAGCACCACCCACAAGCGTGAGGTCCGCGGCTCCAACGCGATCCAGTGGGCGATGATCCAGGCCGCGGCCGCGGCCGGCTGCGCGGTGTACGACCTGCGCGGCATCGTCGAATCGGTCGCCAAGGACCACCCGGAGATCGGGCTGATCCAGTTCAAGGTGGGCACCGGAGGTGAAGCGGTCGCATTCCTCGGCGAGTGGGACTACCCCATCAACAAGCC
>JAAYZP010000074.1 GCA_012514785.1 Propionibacterium sp.
CGTTGACGACCTTGAGGCGCTTGAGCGCGCGGGTCTTGCGCTGCCCCTTCGCGGTGGCGATGGTCTCGCGCAGCGACTCCTCCTCCGCCTTCAGGTCGAAGGACTGGAGGCGCTTCTGGATCGCCTCGGCACCCATGTAGCCCTCGAAGTAGCGGCTGAAGCGCTTCTTCATCTCGCGGTAGAGCAGCTCGTCGCCCTCGAAGTCCTGCACCTTGAGCGACTTGAAGCGGGCCCAGACCTCGTCGAGACGGTCCAGCTGACGCTGGACGCGACGGCGGGTCATCTCGGCCTCCTTCTCGGCGGCGTCACGGGTCTTGCGGATCGCGTCGGCCTTCGCGCCCTCCTTCTCCAGGGTGGCGAGGTCCTCCTCGAGCTTCGTCATGCGGGCCTCGATGTCGGCGTCGCGACGCTGCGCGATCTGCTTCGACTCGACCTCGACCTTGGCCTGCAGCGACGAGAGGTCGCGGTGGCGGGCCTCCTCGTCGACGTGCGTGATCATGTGCGCGGCGAAGTAGATGACCTTCTCGAGGTCCTTCGGCGCGATGTCCAGCAGGTAGCCGAGGCGGCTCGGCACACCCTTGAAGTACCAGATGTGCGTCACCGGTGCGGCGAGCTCGATGTGGCCCATGCGCTCACGGCGCACGTTGGAGCGGGTGACTTCGACGCCACAACGCTCGCAGATGATGCCCTTGAACCGGACGCGCTTGTACTTGCCGCAGAAGCACTCCCAGTCGCGGGTGGGGCCGAAAATCTTCTCGCAGAAGAGCCCGTCGCGCTCCGGCTTGAGCGTGCGGTAGTTGATGGTCTCCGGCTTCTTGACCTCGCCGTGGGACCATTCGCGGATCTGGTCCGCCGCGGCGAGACCGATCCGAAGTTCGTCGTAGAAGTTTACGTCCAGCACGTGTCTTCTCTTTCCCCTACTTGTCCGTAGGTGGTGGTTAGCGTCCGAGTGTGATGAGTGAGAGTTGGTGTCAGACTCAGACTTCGCCAACGTCCATGAAGTTGTCGCTACCGGGGCGACGTCCCAAATCGATTCCGAAGTCCTCCGCGGAGCGGATGTCCTCCTCGGTGTTGCGCAGATCGATGATCCTGCCGTCGCCGGAGAGCACCTCCACGTTCAGGCAGAGCGACTTCATCTCCTTGACGAGCACCTTGAACGACTCCGGGATGCCCGGCTCGGGGATGTTCTCGCCCTTGACGATCGCCTCGTACACCTTGACGCGTCCGGGGACGTCGTCGGACTTGATCGTGAGCAGCTCCTGCAGCGCCCATGCGGCACCGTAGGCCTCGAGCGCCCACACTTCCATCTCACCGAAGCGCTGGCCACCGAACTGGGCCTTACCGCCGAGCGGCTGCTGCGTGATCATGGAGTACGGGCCCGTCGAGCGGGCGTGGATCTTGTCGTCGACGAGGTGGTGCAGCTTGAGCATGTACATGTAGCCCACGCCGACCTTCTCCGCGTACGGCTCGCCGGAGCGGCCGTCGAACAGGCGGGCCTTGCCGGTGCCGTCGACCAGCTGGTCGCCGTCACGCGTGGCCAGGGAGTTCTCCAGCAGGCCGGTGATCTCCTCCTCGCTCGCGCCGTCGAAGACCGGCGTGGCGACCTTGGAGTCGCCGTCGACGTGGCCGAGTCCGACCGAGCGCAGACGCTCGGCCCACTCTTCCTTGACGCCCGTGACGTCCCAGCCGGTCTTGGCGAGCCACCCGAGGTGGTTCTCCAGGACCTGGCCGACGTTCATCCGCGACGGCACACCCAGCGGGTTGAGCACGATGTCGACGGGGGTGCCGTCCTCGAGGAACGGCATGTCCTCCACGGGGAGGATCTTCGAGATGACGCCCTTGTTGCCGTGACGGCCGGCGAGCTTGTCACCGTCGGAGATCTTGCGCTTACGGGCCACGTGGACGCGCACCAGCTGGTTCACGCCCGGGGGCAGCTCGTCGTCCTCGTCGCGGTCGAACACGCGGACGCCGATGACGGTGCCCTGCTCGCCGTGCGGGACCTTCAGCGAGGTGTCGCGCACCTCGCGCGCCTTCTC
>JAAYZP010000552.1 GCA_012514785.1 Propionibacterium sp.
ACCCAGTCCCAGAAGCCGAACGCGTTCGTCGGGTCGATGCCGAAGTCGGCCACCTTGTCGAGCGCGGTGGAGACGGCGACGAAGTGCTTGGCGATCGCGTCGCCGCGGGCCTCCTCGGTGCCGTCGATCGCGCCGGCCGCGGCCAGCTCGTCGAGCAGCCAGGTGCGGGCGAGCCGGGCGTTGGTGAGGGTCTCCAGTGTCGTGAAAGTCTTGGAGGCGACGATGAACAGCGTGGTCTCCGGGTCGAGCCCTGCCGTCTTCTCGTAGACGTCGGAGGGGTCGATGTTGGAGACGAAACGGCAGGTCAGGCCGTCCTGCTTGTACGGGATGAGCGCCTCGTAGACCATCACGGGCCCGAGGTCGGAGCCGCCGATGCCGATGTTGACGACGGTCTCGATCCGCTTGCCGGTCACGCCCTTCCACTCGCCGGAGCGGACCTTCTCGACGAAGGCGCCCATCCGGTCGAGCACCTCGTGCACGTCGGCGACGACGTCCTGGCCGTCGACGACGAGCTCCGCCCCGCGGGGCAGGCGCAGTGCGGTGTGGAGCACCGCGCGGTCCTCGGTGATGTTGATGTGCTCACCGGCGAACATGGCTGCGCGCCTGCCGGGCAGGTCCACCTGCTCGGCCAGCTCGAGGAGCGCGTCGAGCACGTCCTTGGTGATGAGGTTCTTGGACAGGTCCACGCGGAGGTCGGCCAGGTCGTAGGTGAATTCCGTGGCTCGGCCGGGATCCTCCGCGAACCAACCGCGAAGGTCGGGTTCGAGGTTGGTCTGCAGTTCGGTCAGTACTGCCCAGGCAGCGGTGTTCGTGGCATCAACAGGCTTGGTCATGGGACCAAGAATAGGGGAATCAGCGCACGCTCACGTGGACATGGTCGTAGTGGTTGGCGCTGGCGGAACCGCGGTCTGACATGGGCCGCCATCCCTCGCCCGCGCGCTGCGTGGTCCAGATCCGCTGCGCGTAGATGACCTCGATGACGCCGAGCTCGGAGGCGTTGGCGCGCACCCAGCGGGCCACCTCCCAGCCGGCCTCGCCGGAGATCATGACGTCGATCGCGCGGCCCTGCGAGTGGTAGGAGCCGCCGCCGGAGCGGTAACCGCCGTAGCTACTGACGCTCGGGAACTCGTTGCAGATCGCGCGGAGCACATCGACGGTGCGGCCGGTGAGGCCGGACTCGATCCCGGAGGCCGCGCGGCACGCCTCCAGCGAGACACCCTGCTCCGGGGCCTCGGAGGGCTGGGCGCTGGGCTCGGACTCGCGGGTGGGCGTGGGCGCCGGGGCGGCGGGTTCGTCGTCGGTCAGGTACCGGTTGGAGACGAAGCCGACGGAGCCGTCCAGGCGCACCTGCTGCCAGCGGTCGTCGACGACGACGTTGGTGACGGTCAGCTCGTGGCCGGCGCGCACCGCGGTGACGACGCCGAAGCCGGTGCCGGGGCCGCTGCGGATGTTGACCGAGGTGGTGGCCCACATCTCGCCGACGACGGAGCCGAGCTCGGGTACCGGCGTCGGAGTCGGGGTGGGCGTGGGTGCCGCCGTCTGGGTGGGGGTGGGTGTTGGCGTGGGCGTCGGCGACTCGCTCGGCGTCGGGGACGCGCTGGGCGAGGGGGAAGCACTCGGCGAGGGCGAGGCGCTCGGGGTCGCCGACGGGCTGGGCGCCAGCGCCGCGCGTCCGGTGGCACGGCTGGGCGGCTCGGTGCGGGCGGAGGCCGCCTCGGGCACGGCGATCAGCGGATCGGTCCGTTCCTGAGAACGATCGATCGACGGTGACGTGACGAAGCTGGCGACGAGGGCCGCCACGATCGCCACGGCGAGCATGGCCAACACCATCCGTGTGGGCCGAAACTCCTGCAGAGCGCGCTTGGGAGCCAAACCTTTCTCCAATCCTGAGAATCTTTCAGTAAGTATTAAGGATTGGGTCCTCGAAATCAAATCACACACCCGATAGAGTGCCCCTGTGGTTCCTGTGGGTCTCTCAGGTGGACAAACGAGAAATTGGTTTCTCATCCTGGTCGTGGCGAGCATCGTGCTCCTACCCATGAGCGCGTCCGCGAACCAGTCCCGCATGGAGATCCAGGTGGAGATGACCTCCTCGCTGCGCGTCACCGTCGCCGGCGCGCTGATCGATGAGGGCGGCAACGGCATCGGCCGCGCGAGCGTGCGGGCCGTCATGGAGGACCAGCAGGTTTCCAGCGCCCGCACCCGCGGCAACGGCCGCTTCGTCATCGTCTTCGACGTGCCCAGCCACCTCCGGGGCGGCGACCGCACCCTCACCATCTCCTACGCCGGCGAAGGCGCCCACTCACCGGCGAGCGCCCGCGTGACGCTCGCCATGGGCGCGTCAGTCGACGCCGACGGCGAGCTGCAGCGCGAGCCCACCCAGGCGCCACCGGCCGAGGTGCAATCGACGCTGACCGCCCGGGCCTCCGAATCCTCCCCCGTGGGCGGCTCAGTCGTAGAGCTCACCGGCACGCTCGTCACCGCCTCCGGCCAGCCGCTACCCTCCGTCGGCATCGAGGTGCTGGACCCCTCGGGCGAGGCGCCCGATTCCTACACCGTCACCGGCGACGAGGGCTCCTTCCGCACGTTCTACGAGGTGCCCGCCGAGCGGGAGGGCCAGCTGAGGCTCACCCTGCGCTTCGCCGGGGCGCCCGGTTACGCGGCGGCCGAGTCGATCGTGAACCTCGCAGTCCGCGTCGTCGAGGTCGCGCAGCCCGACCCCACACCCAGCGAACCAGCCGCCGAGGGGAGCAGCCCGTCGGCCACGCCGGAGGCGACGGCCGAGGAGAGCACGCCGCTCGTCACGTCCGCGACGCCGGCACCCGACACTCCCGCGGAGACGGAGCCGGACCCCATCTCGCAGTGGCTGATGGGCGGGATGCTGGCCGCCGGCGGCTCCGCGCTGCTGATCGGTGCCGCGATCGCGGTGGGCGTCATACGCCGCAAGGACCGGCCGCGCGACGAAGACTTCTCGCTCTTCGACGAGCGCTGAGGAGGGCCGGGGCTCAGCCCGCGGACTTCTCCGCGCGCGCCTCGACGGCGCGCTGCATGGCCTTGCGGAACGATCCGCAGCGGTCGCGCAGCAGCCCGAGGTCGCCGCCGTCGGGCGCGTCGCCCAGCAACGTGGTGTCGACGCAGGCCGCGGGCGCGCCGTGCTTCAGCCACTCCCCCGCCGCGAACGCGCCCATGCCGCCCATCGGAATCACCTTCTCCGCGAGCCCCACGCGTGCGAGGTGGCCCGCCATGACGTGCCCGACGACGTCCGCCGGCCAGAGCATCGCCCCGGTGGCGCCCAGGTCGAGCACCGCGCGAACCTCGAGGGGCGTCGTCGCGGCGGCGTAGAACGGCAGGGAGTGCCGGTTGCTGTAGATCACCATGTCGCGATCCGCGACGTCGCCCAGCACGAATGCGGCGCCGGCCTCATGGGCGGCCTCGACGCCGGCAACGTCGTCGACGCGCCACGCGCCGAACACCGCACGCGCCCCGAACACGGGCCGCAACTCCGGGAGCGCGGCGACGGGGGCGGCGAACGTCGGCAACTGTTCCTGCACCAGCACCTCCACGACGCCGACGAGGTCGTCGACGTCGGCAGGGGGCAGGCAGGTCACAATTCCATTGGGCACGCTCATGACCCCCATTCTGCCCGAGATAGGCGAACCGGGCCCACGGGCCTAAACTCGTCTTTTGTGTCCGAGAACCTGACCCGCACCGAACGCCTCGATCGCCTCCCGTATACGCGCAAGCACAACAAGCTGCTGTTCGGCTCCGGCGTGGGCTGGGCGCTGGATGCGATGGACGTCGGGCTCATCTCCTTCATCATGGCCGCCCTGATCCAGGAGTGGGGTCTGGGCCGGGCGGAGCAGTCCGCGCTGGCGTCGGTGGGGTTCATCGGGATGGCGCTGGGCGCGTCGCTCGGGGGCCTGCTGGCGGACAAGATCGGGCGCCGCCAGGTGTTCGCGCTCACGCTGCTCGTCTACGGCGTGGCCACCGGCATCTCCGCGCTGTCCACCGGACTGGTCATGCTGATCGCGCTGCGCTTCATCGTCGGGCTGGGCCTCGGTGGCGAGCTGCCGGTCGCTTCCACGCTGGTCAGCGAGTTCGCGCCGAAGCGGATCCGGGGGCGGATCGTCGTCGCGCTCGAGTCGTTCTGGGCCGTGGGTTGGCTGGCTGCCGCACTCATCGGCTACTTCCTGGTGCCGCTGGAGAACGGCTGGCGCTGGGCGCTGGCACTGGGCGCGATCCCGGCGATCTGGTCGGTGGTGATCCGCTTCTCGCTGCCGGAGTCGGTGCGGTTCCTGGAGTCGAAGGGCCGCCACGAGGAGGCCGAGGAGGTGGTGGCCGACTGGGAACGCGCCGCGGGCATCACGCCGCCGGCCGCACCCGTCGATGCGCAGCACACGAAGGCCCCGAAGACGACGATGCGGGAGTTGTTCGGTCCTCGGTTCCGCCGGCGCACGATCGCGCTCTGGCTCACCTGGTTCGGCGTCAACTTCGCCTACTACGGCGCCTTCATCTGGATCCCGACGCTGCTCCACGAGGGCGGCATGACGCTGGTGAAGAGCTTCGAGTTCACGCTGCTGATGACGCTCGCGCAGTTGCCGGGCTACCTCGTCGCGGCCATCCTCATCGAGACCTGGGGACGCCGCCCCACCCTGGTGACCTTCCTCGCGGGCTCCGCCGTCGCGGCCGTCGGGTTCGGCATGGCGCCGCAGCTCGCCGAGGCCATCGCGCCGGGGTCCGGGGCCTGGGGCTACGGCATGGCGATGCTGTTCGGCTGCCTGCTCAGCTTCTTCAACCTGGGCGCGTGGGGCGCTCTCTACGCCATCACCCCCGAGGTGTACCCGACGACGGGTCGGGCCTCCGGGGCGGGCGCGGCCACGGCGTTCGGCCGCATCGCGGCGATGCTGGCGCCGATCCTGGTGCCGCTGATCGTCGTCGCCGGCCTGCCGGTGCTGTTCGCGATCTTCGGGGCGATGTTCCTGCTGGCGATGGTGGCCGCCTGGTTCTTGCCGGAGCAGCGCGGGGTGGCGCTCGAGGAGCGCTGATCAGCGGCGGCCCCCGCCGCCGCCACCCATGCCGCCGCCGGATGAGCCTCGGCCGCTGGACGCGCGACCGCCGCCCGAGGATCGGCCGCCTCCCCAGCCGCGGCCGCTGGAGCTCGTGCTCGACGAGCTGCTGCTGCGCCCCGAGGACGCATCGGAGACCCATTCGCCGAAACCGCTGAACGCCTGCGAGAGTCCGCCCTCGCCGATGTCCGGGCGCCGGCCCCAGGATGTGGCTTGGTGGTGGCGGCGTCGTCGACGGTGATAGTCGGTGTCGCGCCGCGACACGTCCGAGACGATGCCGGCGAATCCGCTGAAGTGCGGGGTCGCCGTCGAGGGGAAGCGGCTGACCATGGCGCCGACGGCTTGCGCCCAGGAGCGCTCCTCGCCGAACACGATCGCCCAGGGCAGCAGCCGCTCGTAGAGGTGGAGCCGGCCCTCGTCGTCGCGCGGGGCGGAGGCGACGTTCTGCAGCCAGGAGATCCGGCCGGACTCCGACATCGCGACGAACCGCTGCAGACCGAGCAGCTGGCGGTGGGTCTCGCGGCCGTTCTCGGTGAACCCGTAGTGCATCGGGGTGAGGTGTCGCGCCCACACGAGCAGCAGGATCGCGACGAGGCCGGCCGCGAAGAACCACATGCCGAGCCCGGCGAGCCCGAGCCAGATCTGGGCGAGGCCGTAGCCGAGCACGCCGACGTAGCCGAGCGTGAACAGCGTGCTCCCGACGTCGACGCGCTTGCGCAGGCGCAGCGAATCCACGAGCTGGTCGCGCAGCTCTTGGGCCTTGTCGAGGCCGACGGAATAGCGGTCGGCAGTGATGGCGTGCAGCTTTCCGGGCGTGCCGAACAGGCCCTCGGTAATCCGCTGCTGGCGTCGGTCGAGGCCCTCGGCCTCCCAGCGCATACTCATGTGCTCGGCGAGCTGGCGGATCTCCCACGAGCGGTAGTCGTCGCTGGAGGTCGCCTCCGCGGCCTCCTTGGGGGACCGGATCTCCGCGTGACCCTCGACGACGAGCCAGGCCAGGTGGGCGGCTGCGCCGCGTTCGGGCCGGCCGAGGTAGTCGGCGGCGGTGATGGGGAGCAGGCGCTCGGGCGGCTCGAACCGGGTGACGACGCCGTCCTCGCCCACCTCGAGGCGTCCGGCGATCGCGCGGGCCGCCAGCGCGACGAGCACCCCGGCCACGCCGATGCCGAGGAGCCCGGCGATCCCCCACCAGCCGTGGGAGGCGGCTTCGAACGGCGGAATGGGGTCGGCGACGGCGCCGGGCTGGAAGCCGACGGCGAACGTCGTGTTCTCGTACGGCCCGACGCCGCTGCGCTCGTAGTGGTAGGTGGCAGCGTCGACGCGCAGGTCGCAGGCCGTGGTCGACCCCGCCTTGCCGAAGTAGCAGGCGTGCTCGCCGGTGCGGTGCGCGGCGAGGTCGGGGCCCAGCGTCAGGGTCGCGCTGAAGTGTCGGAAGCCGTTCTCCCAGCCGACGCCGTTGGTGTTGAAGTACAGCTCCTGGTGCTCGTCGGTGCCCGACATCGCGCCCTCGATCGTGTAGCGCACGACGAAGGTGCGGTACCCGGACTTGCGCTCGTCGCCGCCGATGACCAGCCGGATGTCACCGTTCGGGAGCCGCTCGGTCTCCAATCCGGCGGGCGAGCCGTCCGGGTCCCGGACGGAGAAGGTGCCGTAGGTGATCTCGGTCGATCCGTAGTTCCAGGGCAGGTCCCGGTAGATGCCGCGCTCGTTGAAGAGCTGGAGGCCGATCTCCTCCTCGACAGCGAGCTGCACCTGCCCGTCGACGAGGCTCGCGTGGTAGCGGGCCTCGAAGCGCTCCATGGGCGACTGGGTGGAGGCGACGCTCACCCAGTCGATGAGCACCACCATGACGGGCACGAACATCGCCCAACCGATGAGGAACGCTATCCACTTGCGCCAGAGCCGGAACATGGCCCACAGTGTGACACGCTCAGGAGTCAGCGACCTCGGCCTTCACGTTGGCGCCGCTCTCCAGCGCCAGGTGGGCGGCGACGATGCGCGCGACCATCCTGCCCGGCTTCGTGGTGGAGCCCCGGTAGAGCGCCACGCACCAGTCGGTGAGCGCCTCGAGCCGCTCGCGCAGGACGGTGAACTGCCCCATCCGCGCCTCCTTGGCGGCGGCGTCGTCGCCCGAGTCCCAGGCGTCGGCCTCGTCGTCGCAGGCCTTGCCGCATTCGACGAAGAAGGGAGTCAGCGTCTCGTCGTAGGCGGCTTCCAGCTCGGCGCGGAGCTGGGACCGCTCGGCGTCGGCGTCGACGGTGCGGCCGTGCTCGAAGACGTCGCGCCGGCTGGGCAGTTCGTCGTCGAAGGGGTTGGTGTCGCCGGCGAAGTGGGCGGCACCCTCCACCTCGCGTGCGAGTTTGCCGGTGGTGGCCCGCTCCACTAGCTCGTCGGTGACCGGACCGACGACGCCGCTCATGAGCCGCCACAGGGCGCCGCGGTGCCGCGCGTACTGGGCCATCGTCGTCATGGTCTGGAAGTCGGGTTGCGTCATGCCCGAAGCATATCGATGCGCGACGCGGACCCACTATGCTGAGCCGGTATATCTAGCGAGAGGATCACAATGACCGAGGACCGCAGCCAGTGGCGCCCCTTCATCGAGCGCGCGTGCGAGGCCGTGGGGATCGACCCCGCGACGATCGACGAGGACCCGATCCTCGACATGGCAGCCAAGATCGCCCACGAGGGTGAGCGCCCGATGGCACCGGTGGGCACCTACATCCTCGGGCTGGCCATCGGCTCGGGCATCGGTGACCCCGACGAGCTGCGCGCCAAGATCGAAGCCACCATCTGAGCCATGGCTGAGTTGGATCCCGAGGTTGTCGCGGCCGAGCTCGAGGAGAAGGCCGCGGAGTTGCGCGCGCACATCGCGGAGTTGACACGGGTCGTCGAGTCGGACGCGACGATCGGGTTCGGCAAGCGCATCGGTGACGGCACGATCCAGGCGATCCAGCAGATGGCGGACACCTCTACGGCCGAGTCGCTGCAGCGCACGCTCAACGAAGTGGAGGGTGCGCAGGCCCGCCTCGCCGACGGCGGCTACGGTCGCTGCACGGTGTGCGGCGAGCCGATCCCGGCCGAGCGGCTCGAGTTCCGCCCGTGGGCTGCGACGTGCGTCCAGCACGCCCGCTGACTCAGCTCTCGAGCACCGCCAGGAGCGCCCGGGCGTAGGCGTTCTCGGGGTCGCGATCGAGGAACTCGCGCCCGTCGTCGAGCGTGACGACGAACTCCCCCTCTTTGCCGAGGCTGCGGAAGCGTGAACCCAGGGATGTTCGCAGCTGGCCCTCGGACGGCAGCCAGACGGTGCGCTCCTGGGCCACGGAGTCCAGCGCCCACTCCGTCGTGCCGTTGAAGGCGAAGATGGTGCCGGTCTCCAGCTCGCGGGCCTCGACCACCATGTCCGCGATGTGGAACACATCGTCGACGAGCTCGGCCGCGGTGACGACGAACCGGTCGCCCGGCGCAGGCCGCCACACCAGACCCGCGTCGCGGAGGGCCAGTGCCAGGGTGAGATCGAGCATGGCTCCACCTTATGCGCGGGTTCGGCGTGCCTCGGTTGTCACGGTCGGTGACCGACCCCGAGGATTCGCGGTGCGGTTTGTCCTTGGTCCCTTGGGCACTGGGTTCAGCACCCGTCAGGCCGCCAGCGCCAGCACCCGCCGACTCGCGTCCTCCAGCCGATACGGACCGTCGCAGCGAGGCGCGGTGAGCACCTGCGAATCACCGACCATCACCACTCGTCGCCCGGAGCCGGAGACCAGCACAAGTCCTCCTGCGCAGAGCACCGAGAGCTCCTCGCCGTCGCGGATCAGCATCGGGGCTCGGTCGTGGATGGGCCGAGCTTCGGTCTCACTGTCTAGCTGGGCGCTGGCTGTGATCGTCGTCCTGCCTTGGCGCATGCCTTCCAGGATCGCTGCTGGGGTGCACTCTTCGGCGGCCACCCACGTCGTCGGCAGTCCGGGCCTCAACGGGCGACTCCGGTTGTGGAAGTCCCCGCCACCGAGCAGCACGGCTCCGTCGCCACGACCCTGGAACCACGCCAGAGCCGACGTATCTATCGGGTCCTCGTACCACGTGCTGTGGTACAGCTCCACGGCGTGGACCGCACCGTCCATGGGGTGCAGCCACGAACAGTCTCCATCCACCGGGTGGTTGATCGAGAACAACCCGC
>JAAYZP010000075.1 GCA_012514785.1 Propionibacterium sp.
CGGGGCCGCCGAGGTAGTCCTCCCGGCCGTCGCCGTCCGTGTCGTTGCGGTTGTACAGGTTGCCGGGGACGAAGAGCTGCCACTCCGCCGCCGGCACCTCGGCGGCCGACGAGACGAGCAGGTCCCACCGCACCCCCGCGCTCGTCCCCCCAGCGCGCACGGCGAAGGACCGGGCGACCGTGACGGCGCGCTCGTCGGTCGGCGCCCACCGATCGGCGATCTCGACGACGGTGCCGTCGGGCATGGTGACCGTCGCACGGCCCACGACGGCGTCCCCCTCCCGGGTGACGTCGTCGTACGGGCGGGTGACCACCGAGCCGTCCGTCGTCTCCACGCGAACCGGTGCGTCCGCGCGCGCGACGACGTCGCCGCCCAGCTTCACCAGGACGGCTGTACCACCAGCGGACTTCGTGACGTCGAGCTCCATGTCCCCTCACGGTGCGGTCGGCGGGTGCCTGTGGTGCCGACCCTGGTGTCGGCATGCGTCGGCGGCGGGGTGCCCGTGGGTGACGGCGGCGGGCACCCCGCAGCCGGACCTAGGAAGCGGCGGCAGCCGCCATCCGCTCGCGCACCGCGCGGCGGATCTCGTCGAACTCCACGGTGCCGTACCGGTCGCGGAGCGCATCGAGCCCGTAGAGCGCCTGGGCGTTCACCAGCCCGTTGCAGGTGTCGTTGTCGTCTCCCTTGACCTTGTTGGCCGCCCCGGAGAACGCGGTCGCCGTGACGTCGGGCGCGCTGAGCCAGTAGCCCGTCATGTAGCCCTCGCACTGGATGCCGGGGGCCACGTATCCGAGCATGTTCGACGGGATCGACAGCCCGTACTGCATGCCGTTGAGGACGATCTCGACGACGTCGACCAGCTCGGGGACGCCGCCGGTCTCGGCGACGTCGAGCATGTCGCCGACGAACTCCAGGAACTCGTCGTCGACGTAGCTCCCGCCGGGGATCACGTCGCAGACCGCCCACCCGGTCGTCCGGAAACCACCGTCGGCGAGCAGGCTGCCCTCGGGGAACGGGACGTCCCAGAGGTAGAGCCACGACGCGAGGACCTTCGCCGCCTTCACGGCCGCGGCCAGGTGACGGGGGTCGCCACCGAGGTGGTGGGCCCTGATGAGCGAGCGCATCGCGAACATGACGCCCACCGAGTCGATCTTGACCGACTTGATGTGGGTGGTGTCGTTGAGGCCGCCGCAGTACAGGACGCCCGGCACGTACGTGTCCGCGATGTAGTCAGCGGCCTTGAGCGCCGCCGCGCGGTACTCCTCCTTGCCGGTGAGGCGGTGCAGCACCTCGAGGACCTCGATCGGGAAGATCGTGCCGGACCCCCGCTCGACGGGGCTCGCACCGAACCACTCGACGGGGTCCGTGAGCGGCTCGCCCGCGGGCGAGTACCCGCGCGCCCACGAGCCGTCGTCCCCCTGGGTCATGAGCAGGAACGAGCCGAAGGCCTCGCCGGCCGCGAGCCAGTCGGCGTGCTCGACGCCGTGGCTCCGCTCCTCCTCGTAGGCGCGCAGGAGCGGGTACACGGACTCGCACATCGTGCGCGTGTAGTTGCCCGGGACCTTGCGCAGCACGTCGGCCACCGCGCGGAGGGCGCGCGTGATCTGGCTGCCCAGGTACGACTTCAGCGCGGCGTCGTCGTCGGCGTACTGGAACGGCAGGAGGATCCCGGTGAACCAGGTGACGAACCGCTTGTGGAGCGGGTCGTAGATGCCCTCGGAGAAGCCGTTGGGCTTCTGGAACTCGCGGACGAAGAAGTCGAGCACCTGCCGGCCCCTGTCGAGCCACAGCGGGACGCCGTCGCGGTGGCCCCGGCGGATCGCGTTGAGGGCGTGCAGCGACTGCGCCCCCGTGAAGCCGTACTCGATGAGCGACCCGAGCGTCCGGCCGCTCCGGGGCGAGAAGTGGGTGAGGAAGCCCGCCGGGCGGCGCTCGTCCTCCTCC
>JAAYZP010000553.1 GCA_012514785.1 Propionibacterium sp.
CGACGTGGTCGTTCAGCCGCCGGACGCGGTTGTCCAGATCGCGCATCGCACCGCGCGGCACGTGCCCGATGTCGGAGAACTTCGTCAGGAACTCGCGGTGGATCGCCTTGGCCTGTTCGACGTCGGTCACACCCTCGAGGTCGGCGGTGACCTGCGTGAGGAGGTCGTTCTTGGCGGTGAGGTTCTCGCCCTGCTCGCCGTCGACGGCCTGCTGGGCGTCCGTGCGAGCGTTGAAGAACTGGTCCTGGATGGCGCGGAACTTCCCCCAGAGGGCGTCGTCGTCGGACCGGCGAGCGGAGCCCGCGGCCTTCCAGCGCTGCATCAGGTCACGGAACTCCCCGGAGGTGGGGCCCCAGTCCGTCGACGCGGCGAGCGGCTCGGCCTCGGCGATGATCTCCTGTTTGAGGGCCTTGGCGCGGTCACGCTGGGTGTTGAGTTCGGCGAAGTGGGCCTTGCGGCGTCGCGTGTAGCTCGTGCGGGCGGAGCTGAACCGCTGCCAGAGCGCGTTGTCGGTGGCGCGGTCGACGCGCGGCAGCGCCTTCCACTGGTCGAGGAGCTGGCGGAACCGGTCGACGCCGCCGCGCCAGTCGTTGCCGGCACCGAGCTTCTCGGCCTCCTGCACCATCGCTTCCTTCGCGGCGATCGCCTCGGCGTTGGCCTCGGCCTTCGCGGCCTTGCGGGCCTCGATCTGGGCGGGCAGTTTGCCCTCGATCCCCTCCAAGCGAGTGACGAGGGCCTGCAGGTCGCCGACGGCGCTGGCGGTCTCGACGTTCTCCTTGGCCGTCTTGATCGCGCCCTTCGCGTCCTCCGGGCTCATGGCCTGAGCGTTCACCCGGGATTCGAGCAGGTTGATCTCCGCTGCCAGATTCTCATAGCGACGGATGTGGAAGGCGAGGGCTTCTTGTTCGGTGGCGTCGGGGATCTGCCCGACGCTTCTTTCGGTGTCACCCACGCGGACGTAGACGGTGCCGTCGTCGTCGACACGTCCGAAGTCTGCGGGCGCTTGCTGATCGGTCATGCGCACAATCTATCCCGATAGGGTGGCTCTGTGCTCATTCATCGTCTCGTTGTGTCCCCGTGGCAGGCGAATTGCTACTTCGTCCGCGCGAGCGACAGCTCCCGCCAGTGCGTCGTGTTCGATCCCGGCATCCTCGGTGAGGAGGCCATCACCTCGCAGTTGGAAGCACTCGGGCTGGAGCCGGTCGCGCTGGTGGGGACCCACGGCCACATCGACCACGTCGGCGACGCGCACAAGCTCGCGGAACGCTACGAGGTGCCCGTCTACTTGTCCGAGCCCGACCAGCCGCTCCTGACGAAGCCGGGGCTGGCGCTCAGCCCCGGCTCCGCCCAGATGCTGCCCCAGCTACTCGGAGGCACCGACGAGCTGCCGCCCGTGCGTGAGCTGATCACGCTGCGCGACGAGCAGGACATCGGTGGCCTGCGGGTGCGGACGATGGCCGCGCCCGGGCACACCAAGGGCTCGATCCTGCTCGACGTCTCGGCCGGTGATGAGCGCGTGGTGTTCAGCGGCGACGTCGTGTTCGCCGGCTCGATCGGGCGTACCGATTTCCCCGGCGGTAGCATGGCCGAGATGCGCGACTCGCTGCGCCGCATCAAGGGTGCCTTCGACGGGTCCATGATGTTCCTGCCCGGACACGGCCAGGAGACGACGCTGGGTCACGAGTTGACCACCAACCCCTATCTGCAAGACGACTTCCTCGAGGTGAACTGATGGCCCGCCCCAAACCCCTGTCCGGGTTCCCGGAGTTCCTGCCCGCCGGACGCATCGTCGAACAACGCGTGCTGGACATCGTGCGTGAGACGTTCGAGTTGCACGGGTTCGCGTCGATCGAGACCCGCGCGGTCGAGCCGCTGGAGCAGCTCGCGCGCAAGGGCGAGATCGACAAGGAGATCTACGCCGTCCAGCGGCTGCACGCCGCGGCCGACGACGCCGCCGAGCTGGGCCTGCACTTCGACCTCACCGTCCCCTTCGCGCGCTACGTGCTGGAGCACGCCGGCCACCTCGCGTTCCCGTTCCGCCGCTACCAGGTGCAGAAGGTCTGGCGCGGTGAGCGCCCGCAGGAGGGCCGTTACCGCGAGTTCCTGCAGGCGGCCATCGACATCGTCGGGCAGGATGCGCTCGCCGCGCACCACGACGTCGAGATCCCGCTGGTGGCGCTCGGCGTCTTCACCCGGCTGCACGACGAGCTCGGGCTGCCGACGGCCACCATCCACGTCAACAACCGCAAGCTCTCCGAGGGCTTCTACCGGGGGCTCGGCGTCGACGACACCGCCGCGGTCCTCCAGCGTGTGGACAAGTACGACAAGATCGGACCGGGTGCCGTGAAGGACCTGCTCGTGGAGGAGCTCGGGCTCGACGACGCGCAGGCGGATGCCTGCGTCGCGCTCGCGGGCATCTCCGCGCACGACGAGTCCTTCGTCGACGACGTCCGCGCGCTCGGCGTCACGCACGAACTCATGGAGGAGGGGCTGGCCGAACTCGCGCAGCTCGTCCGGGTGGCGGGCTCGGACCGCGTCGTCGCGGACCTGAAGATCGCCCGCGGCCTCGACTACTACACCGGCACGGTCTACGAAACGTTCCTCGACGGCTCCGAGAAGCTCGGCTCCGTCGCCTCGGGCGGGCGCTACGACTCGCTGGCCTCCGACGGGAAGGTCACCTTCCCGGGCGTGGGCTACTCCTTCGGGATCACTCGCATCCTCGCGCCGCTGATCGCCAGGGGGAAGCTCACGGCCACGCGCAGCGTGCCCAGCGTCGTGCTGGTTGCGGTCGACGACGAGGGGACCCGCGAGGCGTCGATCGCGATCGCGGGCCGGCTGCGCGGCCGGGGGATCGCCGTCGAGGTGGCGCCCAAGGCGGACCGGTTCGGCAAGCAGATCCGCTACGCGGAGCGCCGCGGCATCCCGTATGTGTGGTTCGGGGCCGACTCGGTCAAGGACATCCGCTCCGGAGACCAGGTGGACGCCGACCCGTCGACGTGGGAGCCGCCGGCGGCCGACCTCCGCCCGCAGATCATCGCGGAACTCTGAGCGTGTCCTCCGGCATCCGGTGCCGGTAGGTCCAGCTCGTGAGCGCGGTGCCGAGCATGGCGAGTAGGACGCCGACGAAGATGTGCGCCGCGACGCTGCCCGATGCGGCGAGCGCGTATTGCACGAGCGTGCCGACGGCCACGAGGACGGCCAGTGCCACGTTCACCGCGCCGGCCGAGCTGCGCAGCGCCACGTACACGAACGCCGTGACGACGGCTGCAGCGATCGTCACCCATGCCCCCACCTCGTGGAACCGGCGGTAGCCCGGGTCCTGGCCGAGGAACGCGGCCGCCCAGCCCGCCTGCCCCACGAGGCAGCTGAGCACGACCGTGGCCGCGGTCCGCAGGACGATCAGGTGGGGGTGGGGCATCGCTGGTGGCGCCATGCGCCAAGATTACGCGCCCAGGTGCCCGATCAGTTGCAGCAGCGCCAGACGGAATTCCGCGGGGCGTTCCAGGTGAGGGGAGTGGCCGACGCCCTCCAACTCGACCTCGGTGACGGCCCCGCCGGCGGCCCGGTAGTCGGCCAGTACGTCGCGGGTCTGGGAGACCATCTCCTGCGCCGGTGCGACGTCGGCGCCCGGCCAGCCGGGGATGACGCCCACGGCGCCGAGGTGGAAGATATCGAAGAACGACGCGTCTGAGACGATCGCGTCGGCGGTGCCGTGGATCCACAGGATCGGGGGCTTCTGCTCCAGCTCGGTGATGCCGGAGGTGTTGAAGTACCCCGGTGCCATGGTGTTGAGGACGCCGGTGCCGCCGGCGGCGAAGCCCGGCCAGTGTTCCGTGGCCTCCGAGTCGCCGGGGTAGTTGCCGGGCTCCGTCGAGGTGGTCAGCATCGAGGCCACCCAGACGTCCTCGTGGGGCGAGCTATATCCCGCGGCGACGTAGCCGGAGTGGAGCACCGAGCGCGGCGACGTCGCCGCCTCGTCACTCGTGTCACCGGCCCGCAGCCGGGCGATGAAGTCTGGATTGCCGCCGCCTCCACCGACGCCGGCGTCGTCGTCGGTGATGCGGCTGCCGTCGCGCCGCGTGCCCCCGAACCCGTAGGGCGAGACCGGGGCCTGCAAAGTCAGTGACCTGACGGGGTTATCGAGCGCGTACTGCATGATCACGCCGCCGCCCATGGACCAGCCGACGAGGTGGGCGGCGCCGATGCCCAGGCTCTGCAGTGTGGCGTGGACGTCGTCGCTGAAGTCGCGTACGCCGCGGGTTGCATCGACGGGGAGGGTCTCCGTCGCGCCGAAGCCGCGGAGGTCCACGGCGATCAGACGGAGGTCCTTCGGCAGGTCCAGCATGGTCTCCTGCCAGAAGAGTGCGGAGGACACGTTGCCGTGGACGAACACCACGGTCCGGTCCTCGGGCGTCTCAGGATCATCGTTTTCGCGTTCGAGGATGCCGACGCGCAGTCGCGCGGTGTCCACGTGGCGCGCTGTGATGCCGTCGAGGAGGACGTTCGAGTCGGTCATGGCTTGGCCTTCCGTCGCCGTGCGGGGCAACCTCGCCCCGCGTGGGGTCGATCATGCCAGAAAAGCGCCCAAACCTGAATAGGGTTTCATGTTTGGTTCCGGAAGCGATCGCGGATGGCGTCCTGCGGCAGCCCGGAGGCCAGCGCGAGCCAGAGCCGGAGGCGGGCCTTGGCCGGATCCAGTTCCCCGGCGAGGATCGCGCCGCGCCGCGCGAGGTCGATCTCGGAGCCCTCGAAGCCGTAGGTGCTCCGCAGCGTGCCGCCGGCCCGCGTGCGGGAGGCGATCACCACCGGCACGTGCTCCGCTGCTTCCTCGATCCCGTCCGCGACGGCCGCAGGGACGTGGCCCGCCCCGAACGCCGCGACGACCAGCCCGTGGGCGCCGGCGTCGCACAGCGCGCGCAGGCTCCGGCCGTCGTCACCGAGGTGGGTGGCCAGCAGCGGGACGTACGGGTCCCAGGTGGGCGCAGGCCACGGGGCGGAGGGTCGGGCCGGCCGATGGAGCTCGACCCGCCCCTCCACGACGCGCCCCAGCGGGCCCCGTGCGGGGGAGCCGAACGCGCCCAGCGCCGTGCTGTGCAACTTCTGCACCCAGCACGCCTCGTGGACGTGGTCGTCCATGACCACGAGCGCACCGGTCCCGCGCGCTGCGTCGGAGACGGCGACGAGGCAGGCGGCGGCCAGGTTGGCGGGACCGTCGGCCGAGGCCCGTGCGGGGGAGCGCATGGCGCCGGTGAAGACGAGGGGCTCGGGCAGGTCCCAGAGGAGATGGGCGAGGTACGCGGTCTCCTCGAGGGTGTCGGTGCCCTGGGTGACCACGACGCCGTCGGCGCCGAGTCGCACCTGCTCGCGTGCCCGCTCGAGGAGCCGGAGGACATCGTCGGTGGCGAGTGAGGCGCTCGGCAGGCTGGTCAGCGTCTCGGCGGTGACGTGCGCGATGTCGCCCAGCTCGTCGACGCTCTCGAGTAGGTCGTGGGCGGTCAGTGCCGGGACGACGCCGTCGTGGCCGGGTGCGGTTCGCATCGCGATGGTGCCTCCGAGCGCGCAGACCGCCACGCGCCTCATACCGGACCCACTGGCGCGACGTCGTCGTCGAGGATCTGTCCCATGGCGGCGAGCGTAGTCGAACTGCCGGGAATCGTCCGGCGTGCCGCTGATGAGTAGACTCAGCCCCCGGAGCTGCACCGTCTATGCAGCCTGATCGAAAGGAATATCGGTGATTCGCACCCACGACGCTGGCGCACTGCGCAAGGAACACATCGGGCAGGAGGTCGTCCTGGCGGGCTGGGTCGCCAAGCGGCGTGACCACGGCGGCGTCGCCTTCATCGATCTGCGCGACGCCTCGGGCCGTTCCCAGGTGGTCATCCGCGACGAGCTGCTCGAGGCCACCGGCGCCCACGACCTCCGCAACGAGTACTGCATCAAGGTCACCGGCGTCGTCGAGGAGCGCCCCGAGGGCAACGAGAACCCCGAATTGGCCACGGGCGAGATCGAGGTCGCGATCTCCGCGCTCGAAGTGCTCAACACGTCCGCCGCGCTGCCGTTCCAGATCGACGAGCGGGTGAGCGTCGGCGAGGAGGCCCGGCTCAAGCACCGCTACCTCGACCTGCGTCGGCCGGGGCCCAGCGCTAACCTGCGGCTGCGTTCGAAGGTCAACCAGGCGGCCCGGCGCGTGCTGGAGGCGGAGGACTTCGTCGAGATCGAGACGCCGACGCTGACCCGCTCCACCCCGGAGGGCGCCCGCGACTTCCTCGTGCCGGCGAGGCTCTCGCCCGGCTCCTGGTATGCGCTGCCGCAGTCGCCCCAGCTGTTCAAGCAGCTGCTCATGGTGGCCGGCATGGAGCGCTACTACCAGATCGCACGTTGCTACCGCGACGAGGACTTCCGCGCCGACCGCCAGCCCGAGTTCACGCAGCTCGACATCGAGATGAGCTTCGTCGACCAGGAGGACGTGATCGCGCTCGCGGAGGACGTCATCAAGGAGGTCTGGCAGCTCATCGACGTCGACCTCGAGGCCCCGTTCGGCCGCCTGACCTACCACGACGCCATGAACCGCTACGGCTCCGACAAGCCCGACCTGCGCTTCGACCTGGAGATCACCGAGCTCACCGAGTATTTCAAGGACACGAGCTTCCGGGTGTTCCAGGCGCCCTACGTCGGCGCCATCGTGATGCCCGGGGGCGGCACACAGCCTCGCCGCACGTTCGACGCCTGGCAGGAATGGGCCAAGCAGCGCGGCGCCAGGGGCCTCGCCTACGTCACCCTCGACGAGCAGGGGGAGTTGGGCGGTCCCGTCGCGAAGAACCTCTCCGAGACGGAACGCGCCGGCCTGGCCGAGGAGACGGGCGCGCAGCCGGGCGACTGCATCTTCTTCGCCGCCGGCGCCCGCACCGCCTCCCAGGGGCTGTTGGGCGCGGCGCGCAACGAGATCGCGGACCGCGTCGGGCTCATCGACGAGGACGCCTGGAGCTTCGTGTGGGTCGTCGACGCGCCCCTGTTCCAGCCCACGTCGGAGGCGCAGGCCGACGGTGACGTCGCCGTCGGCGGCGGGGCGTGGACCGCGGTGCACCACGCGTTCACCTCGCCCAAGCCGGAGCACCTGGACACCTTCGACACCGACCCGGGCGAGGCGCTGGCGTACGCGTACGACATCGTCTGCAACGGCAACGAGATCGGCGGCGGCTCGATCCGTATCCACCGCCGCGACGTGCAGGAGCGGGTGTTCAAGGTGATGGGCATCGGTGAGGCGGAGGCGCAGGAGAAGTTCGGCTTCCTGCTGGACGCGTTCGCCTTCGGCGCCCCGCCCCACGGCGGCATCGCGTTCGGCTGGGACCGGATCGTCGCACTGCTGAGCAAGTCCGACTCCATCCGCGACGTCATCGCGTTCCCGAAGTCGGGCGGCGGCTACGACCCGCTGACCCACGCTCCCGCACCGATCACGCCGCAGCAGCGCAAGGAGGCCGGCGTCGACTTCAAGCCGGAGAAGAAGGAAGCCACGGCCTGACGGCGGCTAACGCCGGATGACGAGCAGCGTCGATGCCGAGGCGAGGGCCGCGAGGATCAGCATCCCCACCGCCATCGGCATCGCGCTGGTCGTGTCGAACGTGCCGATCACGGGGCCCACCACCGCCGCTAGCCCCATGTTCGACGCACCCATCAACGACGCGGCGACGCCGGAGTTCTCGCGGTGGTTCGTCAGGGCCAGCACCTGCGCGTTGGGCATGCACGCTCCGAACCCCGTCGTGTAGACAAACATGAGCGGGACCAGCAGCCAGAGCGATCCGGACAGCAGGCTCACCGTCACGAGCGCGACGCCCGATGCCACCATCACGCCGGCGCCGGCGCGCAGGATGCTCGACGAGCTGAGCCGGTGCAGCCGCGAGCCGAGCTGGACGCCGATCAGCACGCCGAAGGAGCACACGGCGAACACGGCGCCGTAGGCCTGGACGCCCAGCCCGTAGCCCTCCTGCAGCAGCACCGACGACGTCGAGACGTAGGAGAAGAGCCCCGCGAACGCGAACGCGCCCGCCAGCAGCGCCCCGACGTACTGGCGGTCGCCCAGCACCACCCGGTAGGAGACCAGGATGCTGCCGATGCCCCCGCTCGAGCGCTCACCGGCGGGGCGCGTCTCGACGAGGAACGCCGCGGACAGCGCGATGATCGTCGCGCCGTAGAGGGCCAGGGCCCAGAAGATGCCCCTCCAGTCCATGACGGCCACCATCCAGGAGCCGAAGATCGGGGCGACGATGGGCGCCAGACCGTTGATGAGCGCCAGGCGGGCCAGCATACGCATCAGGCGCGAGCCGCTGAACAGGTCGCGTGCCATCGCCATCGCGACGACGGATCCGCCGGCCGCGCCGATGCCCTGCAGTGAGCGCATCGCGGCCAGGAACTCCAGGTTCGACGCGAGCGCGACGAGCACGGAAGCGGCGACGTGCAGCGTCGTCATCGCCATGAGCGGCAGCTTGCGTCCCACACGGTCGCTGACCGGGCCCACCAGCAGCTGGCCGACGGCGAACCCGATGACCGTCGCGGATAGCGTGAGCTGCACCTGGGGGTCGGTGAGGCCGAGGTCGAGCTTGATGGCGGGGAAGGCCGGCAGGTAGAGGTCGATCGTGAACGGGCCGAGACCCGTCAGCAGACCCAGCGTCACGATGATGGCGATCTTGCGCCGTCGGCTGTACCTGTCGCCGAGCTGCTTGGCCACGCGCGGGCCTCCCGTCTTGAATTGGACGGGCGGAGTCTACTCCTGCGCGGCGAGTCGGCCGGCCAGCCGTCCGGCGCGTGTGGCGCCGACGGTGGACGCCGTCGATCCGTAGCCGACGAGGAAGACGCGCTCGTCGTCGGCGACGCGGACTTCGTCGGCCATCCGGACGCCGCCGCCCGCGCCGCGCAGCTTCAGCGGCGCGAGGTGGCGGAGCGCCGGCCGGAAGCCGGTGTTCCAGAAGATCACGTCCACCTCCAGCTCGTGGCCGGCGGGGAACGGGCGCCAGCTTTCCGGCAGCACGAGGTCGTCGTGCGCGGCGGGCCCGAGTCCCTCGGCGAGGTGGCTGTCGGGTTCGCCGAAGCGCACGCTCGTCGTGCCGACGCTGTCGATCATGCCGCGGCTCACCAGCAGCCCGTCCCGCACGCCCTCGACGTACGGCTCCCACAGGGGGATGCCGGTGGTGCGCACCACGGAGGCGGTGGGTTCGCCGGCGAACGTGCGCTCCTTGACCGCTCGCTCGACGGCCAGGCCCCAGCCGGCGTCGAAGCCGCGGTCGGTGAAGTTGGGAGGGCGCCGGGTGGCCCAGATGGTCTCCGTGTGCGGCGCGAGTTCCAGCAGGAACTGGACGGCGCTCAGGCCTCCGCCGACGACGAGGGTGCGCCTGCCGGCGAAGTCCTCGGCACGCGTGTAGCCGACGGTGTGCAGCTGCTCGCCTGCGAAGCTCCCGATGCCCGGGATGTGGGGGACGAACGGGTTCGTCCAGGTGCCGGTGGCGTTGAGCAGGCGGTCGGCGGTGAGGCTGCGCCGGCCGTCGGCGAGGTCGATCTCGATCGCGAGCGGGCCCTCGCGCAAGCCTTCGGGGGAGGTCACGCGGTGCACCCGCGCGGGCCGGAGCATCGGCAGGCCGAACTCCTGCTCGTACTCGCCGTAGTACCGCTCCACGAGGACGGAGGCGGGCACCGTCTCGTCGGCGCGGCCGAAGGGCATGCCGGGAAGACTCGCGATGCCGTGGGCCTTGCCGAGGGTCAGCGAGTCCCAGCGGTGCCGCCAGGCGCCGCCGGCACCCTCGTTGGCGTCGAGGACGACGTAGTCCACCCAGGGTTTCAGGCCCCGGGTCTGCAGCGTGTGGGCTGCTGCGAGCCCGGCCTGCCCCGCTCCGACGATGACCGCCGGGTAGTGATCACGCAGCGAGGCCGCAGGCATCGGCCACCAACTCCAGGGAGCGCGTGCGGATCTCGGGATCGTGCGCGTAGGTGCAGGTGATGATCTCGTCGGCCCCGGTGGCTTCCTCGATCTCCGCCAGCGTGCGCGCGACGACGTCGGGTGTGCCGATGGCGCGCACCCGCAGCATGCGCTCCATCATGTCGAACTCCATCTGCGAGATGTCCGGGTCGAAGTCGCCGGGCGGCTGCAGGGGGAGCCGTCCGCCGGTGCGGCGCATGGACATGAACATCTTCTGCGTGGTGGTGAAGTAGTGCTCGGCCTTGCCGGGCTCCTCGTGGGCGAGCACGTTGACGCCCACCTGCACATAGGGCTCGCTGATCTGGGCGGTGGGGGCGTCGGGGTCGAAGTTGGCCCGGTAGATGGCGATCGCCTGCTCCATCATGTCCGGCGCGAAGTGGGACGCGAACGAGTAGGGCAGGCCGAGGATGGCAGCCATCTGGGCGCCCGCCGTCGATGATCCGAGCATCCAGATCGGCACCTTGGTGCCCTGCGCGACGCCGACCTCGATGCCGCCGACCTGGCCGGCGTCGAACCACGTCTGCATCAGCCGGATGTTGGTCATGAAGTCCTGCGGCTCGGCGCCGGAGCGGGACAGCGCTTGCGCGGTCACGGGGTCGGTGCCGGGTGCGCGTCCGAGCCCGAGCTCGATGCGCCCGGGGTACATCTGCGCCAGCGTGCCGAAGTTCTCGACGACGTTGAGCGGGGAGTGGTTGGGCAGCATGATGCCGCCGGAGCCCACCTTGATCGTCTTGGTCCGTGCGGCGGCCTGGCCGATCAGCAGCGCCGTCGCCGACGACGCGACCGCCGCCGTGTTGTGGTGCTCGGCGTACCAGAGCCGCTCGTAGCCGAGCCCGTCGACGCGTTCGGCAGCATCCATGGAGGCCTCGATGGCCTCGTGGACGGGTTGGTCGGAGGACACGGACACGAGATCCAGGATCGA
>JAAYZP010000554.1 GCA_012514785.1 Propionibacterium sp.
CCTCCAGCTCGCGCATCCTGGACCCGCAGTACGTCGGCCAGGAGCACTACGACACCGCGGTCCAGGTCAAGCAGATCCTGCAGCGCAACAAGGAGCTCCAGGACATCATCGCCATCCTCGGTATCGACGAGCTGGCGGAGGAGGACAAGATCACGGTCAACCGTGCCCGTCGCCTCCAGCAGTTCCTGTCGCAGAACACCTACATGGCCGAGAAGTTCACCAACGTGCCTGGTTCGACGGTGGCGCTGGCCGACACGATCGAGTCGTTCCAGATGATCTGTCGCGGCGACGTCGACCACATCCCGGAGCAGGCGTTCAACAACGTCGGCGGCATGGACATGGTGATGGAGAACTACTCGAAGATGCAGAAGGACGGCTGAGCCGTGGATCGCAAACCGCTCGAACTCGAGGTGGTCTCCGCCGAACGGCTGGTCTGGTCGGGTGAGGCCGTGCAGGTCATCGCGCGCACGATCGAGGGCGACATCGGCATCCTGCCGGGCCACGAGCCCGTGCTGGCGCTGCTCGTCCCGAGCCGTGTGGAGATCGTCACGGCCGACGGGCGCCAGGAGGCGCTCTACGTCGACGGCGGGTACATCTCCGTGGCCGAGGGTCGCGTGTCGATCCTGGCCCAGGAGGCGTACATGGGCCAGGAGATCTCCGCGGCCGATGCGCAGAAGGAACTCGACGAGCTGATGCTGAAGTACAACGTCGGCGAGGCCGACCAGGACGAGCGGCATCGAGTACGGATGCTCAGGGCGCAGCTCGCCGCGGCCGAGAAGGCGCAGAGCAGCTCATAGGACAAGGCCAGGATCAGGGCGGTTCCCACACGGTGGGAGCTGCCCTGAACTGATTAGGGAGGTGTGGCTATGTGGTGGGAGTTGCTCTGGATCGGACTCGCGCTGGTCTTCTTCGTCCTGCTGCCCTTCATGGCGCTCTACCTCCGGAGGCGGTGGATCACCGGCCAGGGCGGGGTGTTCGACTGCGCCCTCCAGCTGACCGGCCAGGAGACCGGCGTCGGCTGGTCGCTCGGGCTCGGTCGCTACCGCGGCCATGAGCTCCAGTGGTTCCGGGCGTTCTCCTGGTCGCTGCGGCCCCGGAAGCGCTTCGTGCGCGGGCAGACGCACTTCGTCGCACGCAGGGGTCCGCACCCGCTGGAGGCCGTCGTCCTGTTCGACGGCTCCTGCATCCTGACCGTCGCCGATTCGCTGACCGGCGACGAGTCGAACCTCGCCATGACGGACGAGGCCGCCGTCGCGCTGGTCAGCTGGCTCGAGTCCGCACCGCCCGGCGACTACCTGCTGCGCAGCGTGGAGAGCCCCAGCTAGCGCGTGCCCCGCTGCCGTTTCTTCGGGGCCTCACGATCGGTACCCGGGACCCAGAGCGTCTCGCCCTCGACGCCGTTGGTGACCCTGCTCATGATGAACAGCAGGTCCGAGAGACGGTTGAGGTACGTCACCGCCAGCAGGTTGATGCCGCCTGCAGCGTCCTCGTCGCTCGGCTCCGTGCCGTGCTCCTCCACGCAGCGCCAGGCGGCGCGCTCGGCCTTGCGCACGAGCGTGCGTGCGACGTGGAGCTGCGCGCCCGCGGGGCTGCCCCCGGGCAGGATGAACGAGCGCAGCACCGGGAGCCCCTCCTGCAGCTCGTCGCAGTACGCCTCGAGCCGATCCACGGACTCCTGGATGACGCGCAGCGGCTCCCACTTCGGGGATGGGTGCAGGGGGGTGGAGAGGTCGGCGCCGACGTCGAACAGCTCGCTGCGGATGATGTCGAACATCTCGACGATACGCTCCGGCAGCCCGAACGCGACGGCGAGCCCGATGGCCGAGTTCGCCTCGTCGACGGTGCCGTACGCCTCGACGCGCAGGTCGGTCTTGCGGGTGAGGGAGTTGTCGGACAGCCGTGTGGAGCCGGCGTCGCCCGTGCGGGTGTAAATCTTGGAAAGCGTGACCATGCGCCCAATCTATCCCGCCCGGCACGAGCGTCCAGGTCGGTGACACGCTTCCGGTCTGCCGTTTGGGCTACCAGGAGGCCACGTTCTCGATGGTGTTGCGAAATGGCGGATCACCGAGCATGGCCACCCTTAGCCGTCAGGATTTCCCCCACCGGTGGGGGAAATCCTGACGGCTAAGGGTCGGGTTCAGGCGACGGCGCGCAGGGTCGCCTGCGCGAGCATCCAGGCCAGGACTTCGGGCATGGGTGGTTGTTCCCAGGCGAGTCCTTCACCGAGCTTGGGGGTGCCGTCGGCGCCGTAGGGGACGAGTTGTTCGAGGTCGGGGCAGATCCGGACCCGGTGGATGCCATACAAGTCGGCGGCTGCCTCGGCACGCCGGCGCAGAAAATGGGAGATGACGATCCCATGACCCCCGGTCCTCGTGTGCGTACTCCTGGCGGTTCCCGGGCCGTGCCTCGACCCTCCCTCGGGGAGACGCTCTAAGCTAGCGCTGTGCATATCAAGAAGCCTGCTGTAATCCTCGCCGCCGCCGCGCTCGCCCTCTCGCTGGCCGCGTGCGCCGATGCCAACGACTCCGCGGGGCTCGACGGGCAGACCGCCGCCCAAGCTGCCACCTGCGAGTACCCCTCTGACGGTGAGCCCGCGCGCG
>JAAYZP010000076.1 GCA_012514785.1 Propionibacterium sp.
CGCCCCTGCGAGGTGGCGGCGCAGGTGGCCGAGGTGCTGCGTCGCCACGGTTGGCGGGGCGAGGCGCGGGTGTGCGTCGGTTGTACCGCGTGACCGGGGAGACATAGTGAACAAGTACTGGTCACTGGCCGCACAGACTCACTATGTCGGCGCCCGCACGTCCGGACGGTAAGGTGCTGCCGTGCGCTATTCAGTCGGAATCATCGGGGGCGGGCAGCTGGCCCGCATGATGCATCAAGCAGCGATCGGCCTCGGCATCGACGTTCGGCTCCTGGCCGAGGCGGAAGGCGTCTCCGCGGCCCAGGTGATCCCCGACGCGTTCGTCGGCGACTACACGGCTTACGACGATCTCGCCCGCTTCGCCCGCGACGTCCAGGTCGTCACCTTCGACCACGAGCACGTCCCGACGAAGCACCTCCGGGCCCTCGAAGGGGTCGAGGTGCGCCCCGGCCCCGACGCGCTCCAGTACGCGCAGGACAAGGCCGACATGCGCATCCGGCTGAGCGCACTCGGCATCGACTGCCCCGACTTCGTCGTGTGCGACGACGCCGACGACGCCGTCCACTTCGGCGAGGAGCGCGGCTGGCCCATCATCCTCAAGACCTCGCGCGGCGGCTACGACGGCAAGGGCGTGTGGAAGATCGACGACGCCGCCCAGGTCGCCGAGGTCTTCGCGAACAAGCCCGAGTTCTCCGCCGGCGAGCCGGTGCGCATCGTCGCCGAGGAATTCATCGACTTCGCCCGCGAACTCTCCGCGCTCGTCGTGCGCTCCCAGTCCGGCCAGGTGGTGGCCTACCCGATCAGCGAGTCCGTGCAGAAGGACGGCATCTGCGTCGAGACCACGACGCCGGCCCCCGGCCTCGACCCGGACCGCGCCGCCGAACTCCAGGCCACCGCCATCCGCATCGCGGCCGAGCTCGGCGTCGTCGGGGTGCTCGCCGTCGAGCTCATGGAGGCCCGCGACGGCCGCATCGTCGTCAACGAGCTCGCCATGCGCCCGCACAACACGGGCCACTGGAGCATCGACGGCGCCGTGACGAGCCAGTTCGACAACCACATCCGCGCCGTCTTGGACCTCCCGCTCGGCGCCCCCGACATGCTGGCCCCCGTGGTGGTCATGTCCAACGTGCTCGGCGGCTCCGTCGAGGACCTCACCGGGGCGCTCCAGCACGTCTACGCCCGCGACCGCCACGCGCACGCGCACCTCTACGGCAAGGAGGTGCGGCCGGGCCGGAAGGTCGGGCACGTCACCTGCCTGGGCGACGACGTCGCCGACGTGCGCCGTCGCGCCCGGCACGCCGCCAATCACCTGATGGGAATCGAAGATGACTGAACCCCTCGTGAGCATCGTCATGGGCTCCGACTCCGACTGGCCGACGATGTCGCCCGCCGCCGAGGCGCTGGCCGAGTTCGGCATCCCGTACGAGGCCGACGTCGTCTCCGCGCACCGCATGCCCGAGGACATGGTGGCCTTCGGGAAGGCCGCGCACGCCCGCGGCATCAAGGTGATCATCGCCGGCGCCGGGGGAGCCGCGCACCTGCCCGGCATGCTCGCGTCGCTGACGCCGCTGCCGGTGATCGGCGTACCCGTGCCCCTGAAGTACCTCGACGGCATGGACTCCCTGCTCTCCATCGTGCAGATGCCCGCGGGAGTCCCCGTCGCGACGGTGTCCGTCGGCGGCGCGCGCAACGCCGGCCTCCTGGCCGCGCGCATGCTCGGCATCCAGGATGAGGCGCTGGTGGAGCGGATGGTGGAGTTCCAGGCGGAGCTGCGCGACGCCGCGCGCGCCAAGGGTGAGAAGGTGCGCGGCAACTAGCGCGCGCCGCGCAGAGCGCCTCCCGGAGGCAGGTGCGATGTGTGCGGCCGGCGAAGTGGTTCGTGATCGACCGCCAGTGCGGTCTTGCGCCCCCGTTTCCGCCGAAACCGTGATCGAGTGGACGATCACGAACACTTCCCACCTCGAAGCACCCTCGCTGAGGGGATGAGCGCCGAGCAGGGGAGACCTACGCCGCAACATCACGGCACAGGGCGCACGAGCTCGATCGCCGAAGCCGCGGTGCCACGGGCAGGTGAGACGTGCTCCGCCGCGTCCCGGAACAACTCGCACAGTCCCAAACGCCACTGGGACCTGGGCCCGTCTCCAAATAGCGATTCACCGGGCATAGCCATTGGCTGGTTGAGCTCGCGGCACGAGCTCAGGGACCGCGTCGCGCCGGGAGCTCAACCAGCGAATGCCTTGAACGCGGCGACGTCGACGCACACGTTGCACCTGCCTAGAAGTGCGGCCTCCCCAGGGCGGCATGGGGAGGTACTTTCGCATCAGCTTGCCCCTGCCCGGCCCGGAGGACAAACGAAGAACGGGGCCCGGCGCGATGCCGGGCCCCGCTCGTCGTTAGTGGGTCAGTTGAACGCGACCCGCAGGTTCGCCGTGCTGCGGTTGCCGTCGGCCGAGGCCACCATGCCGGCGCCCGCGATCTGGTCGACGACCTCGCTGGTCTCCGCATCCATCCCCATGCTGCCGAGGAAGTTCTGCAGGTTGTTGACGTCGACGTACACGATCGCGACGGCGGTGCCGTCGCCAGCCACCACGCGCTGGTAGGTGTCGTTGTCGGCCAGGTCGCCGCTCACGACCTCGTCGAGGCTGAAGCCCGAGGCGTAGGTGACGACGTCGCCGTCGGTGCTGGTCTCCAGCGGGAAGCTGTACTGCAGCTCCTGCAGCAGCGGGGCCAGGACGGACTCGTGCTTCGCAGTGTCGGCCGTCTGCACCTTGATGCCGAGGTCGGGCATCTGCTGGTCGAAGCCGCCGAGCGCGAACCCGAGCTTGTGGCCCAGCGTGGCCTTCAGGTCCTCCAGCGACGTGATGCCCAGGTACTGGAGCTCCATCTGGAAGTCGGGCGTCTCGGAGACGAGTTCCCAGATCTGCTCGTAGGCGGTGTCGTTCAGCCCCACGCCGATGGCGAGCGGTGCGCGCCCCGGCAGCGAGCCGACGAAGTCGCGCACATCGTCGGACTCCCCGGCCTCCTGCGGCGAGAAGAACGAGGCCTGCAGCGTCAGGAGGTTGTCCTCGACCTGCAGTCCCATCGCACCGTGCGTGCCCTTGACGGCGTCGACCTGGTCCAGCTGCTGCTGCGGCAGGCCGGTGAAGTCCCCGTCCTCCAGGGCCCGGTCGATCATCGTCGACGAGAACCACACCGTGGCGAGGCTGTCGCCGACGAGGGCATCCATATCGGCGGCGTACTCCTGGTTGTCCAGCAGGCTGCCCTCGGAGAGATCGGCCTCCGTGACCATGCCCTCGCTCATCACCAGGACCCCGTCGACGAAGAAGTACTCGAGGTCGTTGTTGCCCTCCGCGATCTGCTCGTCGAAGAAGTCGGAGGCGGCGCCCTCATCCGTCACCTCGACCGCGAACACCGGCTGCGGCTCGCCATACTCGTCGAGGTCCAGCACGCCGATCGAGACGGAGTCGCCGAGCCACCCCTCCACCTCGGAGAAGTCGGGCTTGCCCTCGTCCTCCGGGATCAGGTTCCAGAGCGCTTCCTTGTAGTTGTCCGTCGACGGCGCGTCCTCGGTGAGCGAGGGGAACTTGTCGATGATGTTCTTCAGCGCGAGCTGGTCGGCGTCGGCGGGGTTGAGGGAGATCTCGATGACCGCGATCGCGTCCGACGGGATGCCGACGGTGGCCGCCGCCGGCGAGGCGCCGCCGTTGAAGAAGTTGTAGGCGAAGATGCCGCCGCCGGCGAGGACGCCCGCGCCGATGACGCCGGCCACGATCACCGGGGCCTTCGACTTCTTCTTCGCGTCCGTGGGGCCGCCGGGGCCTCCGGGTCCGAAGCCGCCGGGGCTCGGGCTGCCCGGGGGCGGAGTGCCCGCGCCACCGCCGAAGCCCTGACCGCCGCCGTACCCACCGGGGCCCGACGGGCCGCCGTAGTTGCCGCCACCGGGGCCGAAGTTACCGGGGCCCTGGGGCCCACCAGAGCCACCCGGGCCGCCGGGACCACCCTGACCGGGGTACCCGCCGGGCCCACCGGGGCCACCCTGCGGCGGACCGCCATATCCGCCCTGCGGGGGCGGGCCGTAGCCACCGGGCGTATTCTGCGGGGGCCCGAAACCAGGCTGCTGGCCTCCCCCTTGGCCCTGCGGGCCGTTCCAAGGCTGCTGGCTCACGTGCATCTCCTCATCTCATGCGATTTCGCCGCAAGGCTACTTGCCCGCAAGGTCAGAGCGAAACGTGTCCAAGGCGGCGCCCCACAACGTGACTCACCTGTGATACTTCTCCAGCTCGGCGGTCTCGCCGGACGCGATCGCGGCGAATACCGCGGCACTGGCCTCCTCGTCCCAGATCACCGACGAACCCGCGCTGGTGGCCGTGTTCGTGCTGGAGACGGGGACGGTCATCGAGATGCCCGCGCCCGTGAAGCTGGAGATGAGGCCCACGCCGGCACCGAGCATCGTCGGGATGCCGGTGTCGTCGGTGCGCACCATGGTGCCGGCCGCGGCCTGGTTGAGCTGCCACCAGCTCACGGGGTTCACCACAGTCATGGGGTGTGCCGCACCCTGCACGATCTTGCCGATCACCTCACGCTGGCGTTCCATCCGGCCGAGGTCGCCCTGCGGGTCGGACTTGCGCATCCGCACGTAGCCGAGCGCTTCGTCGCCGTCCAACGTCTGGCAGCCGGCCTCGAGGTCGATGTGCGCGTCGCGGTCCTGCATCGGCGCGTCGAGGCACACGTCGACGCCGCCCACCGCGTCGACCAGGTCCACGAGCCCGTCCATGCCGATCTCGAGGTACCCGTCGAACTGGATGCCGGTGTTGTGCTCGAGGGTCTCGAGCAGCAGCGTCGGCCCGCCGAAGGCGTAGGCGGCGTTCAACTTGTTGTTGCCGCGGCCGGGGATCTCGACGTAGGAGTCGCGGGGGAAGCCCAGCAGCACCGACTTACCCACCGGCGGCTGGTACAGCAGCATCATCGTGTCGGTGCGCTGCCCTGCCGAGCCGTCGCCGTCGGTGCCCACCAGCAGCACCGCGGTGCCCCGCTGGCTGCCCAGGCTGCTCGTGTGGCCGTCGACGACGTCGATCGTCGAGAACGCGTAGACCGGCGTGCCGATGAGGAACACCAGCCACAGCAGCAGAAGCGTCAGGATCGTGCGCAGCACGGGGCGTCGTCTGCGGCGACGACGCTGCCTCCGGTCCCGGCGCCCCGGCGGGGGCGGCGGTGGTGGCGCGGGCTGGCCGTAGCCGCCCGGCGCACCGGGTCCGTGCGGGGGCGGGGCGCCCTGCCCGTACCCCGGCTGGGGACGTGCCTCGTAGGCGGGAGGGTCGGGGTAGCCGCCCTGGTGCGGGCGCTGTTCGCCGGCCGGGGGGCCCGTTCGCCGCCCGTCCTCGCCATCGTCGTCGCGGTACAGCCACCGCAGGTCGTCACGATTCACAGCACCGACGATACCCGTGCCAAAGTGTCCATCATGCGGCGCGCCTGGGTGGCAGTGGCCCGGGCGCTCGCTAATACTGGTGTCACCCGATTCCTACCAGGAGACGATTTCGTGTCGAATGCCGCCACGCACGCAGGACGATTGCATGCGCGTCGCGCGGTCGGATTCCTGGTGCTGTCGGCGCTGGTGCCCGGCTCCGTGCAGCGCTTCGCGGGCAACCGCACGCTCGGCACCGTCGCCCTGCGGATCTGGGCCGGCCTCCTCCTGCTGGTCATCGGCGTGGCCGTGGCGGCGCTGTTCATCCCCGGCCCCGTCGTGGCCGTGCTACTCACCCCGTGGGTGGCGGCCACGGCCCGCGTGCTGGTGTGGGTGGTGTTCGCAGGATGGCTCGTCATGCTGCTCGACGCGTGGCGGCTCGCCCGCCCGATGCGCCTGCGCCGCGGCATGCGGCTCGGCATGACGATCACCGTCGGCGTCCTGGCGATCGCCGTCGGGTTCGGCACTTCGTACGTGGCCAGCGCGTTCACCGCGGCGGGCAACGTGGGCGAGGTGCTGCCGGGCGGCGGCGACACGGAGGTCAAGGCCGGCCGCTACAACATCCTCCTGCTCGGCCTCGACGCCGCCGACGACCGCATGGGCATCCGCCCCGACTCGATCAACGTCGCCTCGGTCGACGCCGAGACCGGCCGCACCGTGCTGTTCGGCCTGCCGCGCAACATGCAGCGCGTGCCGTTCCCGGCCGGTTCGCCGATGCACGGCGTGTACCCCGACGGCTTCATCTGCCCCGACGGCGAATGCATGCTCAACGCCGTCTGGACCGCGGGGGAGGCCAACGCTGACCTCTTCCCGGAGGGCGCCGATCCCGGCCTGGACGCGACCAAGGACGCCATCAGCGAGACCCTCGGGCTCGAGATCAACTACTACGCCATGGTGGACATGGCCGGCTTCGAGTCGATCATCGACGCCATGGGCGGCATCCACCTCGACGTGATGAAGCGGATCCCGATCGGCGGCGGCGGGTCGCAGGTCTCCGGCTACATCGAGCCCGGCAAGGCCGTCCACCTCGACGGGCGGCACGCGCTGTGGTTCGCCCGCTCCCGTCACGGCTCCAGCGACTATGAGCGCATGCAGCGCCAGAAGTGCGTCATCTCCGCGATGGTGAACCAGCTCGACCCGCAGCTGGTGGCCACCCGCTTCGTCGAGCTGTCGCGGGCGGGCAAGGACCTCCTCGTCACCGACGTCGGCCGCGCGGACATCGTCGAACTCGTCGACCTGGGGCTGAAGGCCCGCAACCGGGAGATCTCCTCGGTCAACTTCAACCCGCCGCTCGTGCCCAACACCGCCTTCCCCGACTTCGATCACATCCGCGCCACCGTCGAGGAGTACATCGAGGCGGCGGAGTTGGCCGACGAGGTGGTCGCCCAGCCGAGCGCACCCGCGTCCCCGATGCCCAGCCCCACCCCGGGCTTCACGACGCCGGCGGCCCCCACCACCGGGCCCACGCCTGAGGAGAGCCTGAGCGCCGACCCCGAGGCCTACGTCGACGAGACGGAAACCGAGGACCTCGGCGTCGTCTGCTCCGCCGCCTGACCACCGGCCGGGCGAGTCGGTGAGCTTCACTTCGGCCGCTACGCTTGCACCCATGAGCGTGAGCGTGGTGATGCCCGTACGCAACGAAGAACTGCATCTGACTGCGGCCGTTGAGCGTGTGTTGGCGCAGGAATTCGACGGTGAGCTGGAGATCATCATCGCCGTCGGCCCCTCGCGCGACGACACGCTCGCCATCGCGCACTCGCTCGCCGCCGGCGACGAGCGGATCAGCGTCGTCGATAACCCCTCCGGCTTCACGCCCGCGGGCCTCAACCGCGCCATCGAGCACGCCAGCCACGACGTCATCGTGCGCGTCGACGGCCACGGGGAGCTCAGCCCCGGCTATATCGCGCGCGCCGTCGCACTTCTGGAGGAGACCGGCGCAGCCAACGTCGGCGGCGTCATGGACGCTGTGGGGCGCACGCCGTTCGAGCGCGCCGTCGCCGCCTCCTACAACTCCCCCTACGGGCTGGGCGGGGGAGGGTTCCACCACAAGGACACCCCCGCGGGCCCCGCCGACACCGTGTTCCTCGGCGTCTTCCGACGACATGCGCTGGAGGACGTCGGCGGCTTCGACGAGACCATGCACCGCGCGCAGGATTGGGAGCTCAACTACCGCCTGCGCCGCGCCGGCCACCTCATCTACTTCTGCCCCGACCTCCACGTCACCTACCGGCCCCGCTCCACGTACCGGGCGCTGGCGAAGCAGTTCTTCCTCACCGGCAACTGGCGTCGCGAGGTCGTCCGTCGCCACCCCGAGACTGCCTCGCTGCGCTATCTCGCCCCGCCCGTCGCGGTGATCCTTGGCTTCGGCGGGCTCGGCGCGGGCATCGTCGGGCTCCTGCTGCGGTTCCGCTGGGCGGGCCTGCTGCTGGTCGCCCCGACGGTCTACTGCCTGTTCATCCTGCTGGCCACCGTCAAGATCCCGGCCGACCCGGCCGCGAAACTCCGGCTACCCTTCGTCCTGGCCGTCATGCACGCCTGCTGGGGCGTGGGATTCCTCCGCGGCCCCATCCCCTGAAGCCCCAACCGAAAGGCCCCGATGTACCCCCAGGTGCGACGAGACGAGTCCGTGACCGACCACTTCGCAGGGAGGGACATCGTCGACCCGTACCGCTGGCTGGAGGACCCGGACAGCGAGGAGACGGCGGCCTTCGTCGCGGCGCAGAACGCTGTCTCGCGCCCCCTGCTCGAGGGGCTCCCCGCCCGCGACCGGTTCGCCGCATCCCTCGACGTGCTGCTCTCCGCACCGACGCGCGGCGTCCCGTTCGCGCGCGGTGAGCACGTGTTCGCCTGGCACAACGACGGCCAGAACCAGCCCCGCCTCGTGCGTGCCACCGGGCCCGAGCTCCTCGAGGACGGCGAGACCATCCTCGACGTCAACGCCCTCTCCGACGACGGCACCCGCGCAGTCTCCGCCGCCAGCATCAACGACGACGCCACCCTGCTCGCCTACGCGGTCGCCGACGGCGGCTCCGACTGGCGCACCATCCACGTCGTGGATCTGGAGACCCTCGAGCCCCTCGACGTCAGGATCGGATGGACGAAGTGGAACCCGCCCGTCTGGCTGCCCGGCGGCCGCAGCTTCACCTACTGGGCCTACCCCGAGCCCGACGGCAACGCGCTCACCGATGAGATGCCCGCCGGCGCGCTGTACGCGTTCGACGTCGACGCCCGCACCTCCACGCTGATCTGGGAGCCGCCCACCGACCGCACGATGGCCTACCACGGCCCGGCCGACGACGACTGGTTCGTGCTCACCACCCGCGTCGGTGGCGAGAAGGGCAACGACCTCTGGGTGCGGCACCGCGACGAGGACGACCTGGGGCGCATCGTCGAGGGCGGTGAGCAGGACTGGCACCCGATCGGCGTCGTCGGCGACGAGCTGATCGCTCACACCGACGACGCGGCCTCGCGCTACCGGCTGGTCGCCGTCGACCTCCTCACCGGCGCGCGCCGCGAGCTGATCGCCGAGGGCGAGGACGTGCTCGACGCCGCCCGGCTCACCGCGAGCGGCATCGTCGCGGTGTTCCTGCGCGACGCGCAGTACCGTGTGCAGCTGTTCGGACGCGACGGCACCCCTGGCGACGAGCTACCCCTGGGCGCCGGCATCTCCATCTCCGGGCTCTCGGGTCGCGACGTGAGCGACACCGTGTACGTGGGCACGACGAGCTTCGTCGAGCGGGGCGCGCGCTTCGTCGTCGAGGTCAAGGGCGGCGAGCTCGTGCGCTGCGACGAGCTGCCCCGCCCCGAGGGCACCGCGCGCGTCGCGGCCACCACCGGCCGGCTGCGCGTCACCTCCAGCGACGGCGCGGAGGTGCCGGCGTTCGTCGTCGCACCCGACGGCGCCGACGGCCCGCGCCCCACCCTCATCTGGGGCTACGGCGGCTTCAACATCCCGCTCACACCCGAGTTCCGCGCCATCTTCGCCGCATGGGTGCAGGCCGGCGGCACGCTCGTGGTGCCCAACCTGCGCGGCGGCGGCGAGTTCGGCGCCGACTGGCACGAGGCCGGCACGAAGGAGCGCAAGCAGCAGGTCTTCGACGACCTCTACGCCGTGGCCGAGCGGCTGATCTCCGACGGCGTCACCACCGCCCAGCAGCTCGCCCTGCACGGCCGCTCCAACGGCGGCCTCCTCGCCGGCGCGGCGCTCACGCAGCGCCCCGAGCTGTGGGCCGCGGTGCTGCCCGGCGTCGGCGTGCTCGACATGCTGCGCTTCCACAAGTTCACCATCGGCTGGGCCTGGACACGTGACTACGGCAACCCCGACGACGACGGCGTGGCCGACTACCTGCTCGGCTACTCGCCCCTGCACAACATCCGGCCGGTCGAGTACCCGCCCACGCTCATCACCACCGGCGACCATGACGACCGGGTCGTGCCCGCGCACTCCTTCAAGTTCGCGGCCGAGCTGCAGCACGAGGGCCTGGGCGGCCCGTTCCTGCTCGCGGTGGACACCCGCGCCGGCCACGGGGCGGGCAAGCCGCGCGACGCCCAGGTGGAGGAGTTCGCCGACCAGCTGGCCTTCGCGGCCCACCACACCGGGCTCAGCCCGGAGCAGGGGTAGTTCAGGCGGAGCGCTCCGACTCCCGGATGCGCTCGACCGCCGCCTCGTCCATCCCGACGACGACCACGCTGGAGCCCCCGCCCAGCAGCGGGGCGACCAGCGCGTCGGCCACGAACGCCCAGCCGGCCGGCGGGTCCGTGAAGAGCCGACGATCCGACCTCGGCTCCACGCGGTTCAGCTCGGCGTGCGTGACGTCGCCCCACGCCGGCGCGTCGCCGGCGGTAGGGTTCGGGAAGCCAGCGTCGGGCTGGGCGAGCACGTCGGCGTAGTCGGAGGCGCCGTCGGGCACCTGCTCGAAGCCGCGCCCCATCGGGTGCAGGGAGCACGCGACGGTGACGTCGCCGCGGCGCTCGTCGTCGGGGCCCACGACGGCGAAGTCCGCCCCAGCATCCACGCCGGGCTGCACGCCGCCGCCGGCGTACCAGACCGCGGCCGCCCAGATCAGGGTGACCCAGTGGCCGGGATGCGTCTCGGCGAGCCCGAGGGAGACGGGGTCGTCGGCGTCGCCGCCGAGGTCGTCGAAGAGGTTGGCGGTCTTCATCACCCAGTTGGCGAACGTGGTGCCCGAGAGTTCGATACGGGACTCGGGGTCGTAGTACGTGATCAGGGGAGCGGCGCCCAGGCGCGACACGGCGTCGAGAAACATGGGGCCAGCGTAGTCCGGTCCGCGCGCCCGGTAGCCTCTGGCGCATGCGTTATGTGGTCATCATGGCCGGCGGCTCGGGGACGAGGCTCTGGCCGCTGTCGAGGCAGGGTCGCCCGAAACAGCTCCTGGAACTCTTCGACGGCAAGTCCCTCCTCCGCCTCGCGTTCGAGCGACTCGACGGCCTCGTGCCCGTCGAGCAGATCCTCGTGTGCACCGGCCGCGACTACGCCGACGACGTCGCCGCCCAACTGCCCGAGCTCCCGTCGGCGAACCTCCTGGGGGAGCCGGTGGGCCGCGACTCCCTGAACGCCGTGGCCTGGTCCGCGGCCGTGCTGGCCGAGCGGGACCCGGACGCCGTCGTCGCGATGGTCACCGCCGACCAGATCATCGAGCCCGTGGCGCGGTTCCAGGACGCGCTGCGGCAGGCGTTCGGCGCCGCGGAGGAGATCCCGAACGCGCTGGTCACCCTCGGCGTCGTGCCCACCTCCCCGCACACCGGCTACGGCTACCTCCACCGCGACGACGAACTCCGGCCCGGCGTGTTCCGCATCGCCGAGTTCAAGGAGAAGCCGGATCTGGCGGTGGCCGAGGCATACGTCGCGAGCGGCGAGTACTGGTGGAACGCCGGCATGTTCGTCTGGCGCGCCGCCACCCTGCTGTCCCAGCTCGACCAGCTTCTCCCCGCGACCGCCACCACGGTGCGCGAGATCGCCCGCAATTCGGCGCGCCTCGACGAGCTGTTCCCGACTCTGGAGAAGGTGTCGGTGGACTACGCCGTCATGGAGCCGGCGTCGGCGGGGGAGAGCGACGGGATCGTCGTCGGCGTGCCCCTGGACGTCACCTGGAGCGACGTCGGTGGCTACGCCAGCTACGCGGCACTCCTGCCCGCCGACGGCGACGGCAACACCCGCCGGGGGGCCACGGTAACGATGGACTCCTCCGGATGTATCGTCTTCAACATGATTGGGCCGGACCACGTGGTGGCGACCCTCGGGCTCGAGGGCATGCTGGTGGTCGCGACGAAGCAGGCCACCCTCGTCGCCGACCTCGACGACGCCGAGCGCGTGAAGCAGCTCGTTGCCGTGGTCGCCGACGAGTTCGGGGCCGAGCTGGCATGAGAACCACGCAGGCGACGCGCAACCCCGTGCTCTCGGGGCTGGCGCTGGCGCTGCTCGTCGTCGGGCTCGCCGAGGCGGCGACGGTGGGTTGGCTCGTGGCGCGCGACGGCGCCGCCGCGCTGAGCTCCACGATCGCCTCGCCCGTGCTGCTGTGGCCGGTGTGGGTGGGCGTGATCCTCACGGTGCTCAGCCCCACCATCCACCAGCCCGTGCGCTACGTCGTCGCGCTCGGCGCGCTCGTGGCGGCCAGCTTCCGCGCGGGGCTCCAGATGCTCGTCCTCGGGGAGGCGCCACCCGTGGCCGACCCCGCCGTCCTGCTCCTGCAGACCGCGTCACCGGTCGCGGGTTCCGCCATCCTCGCGGTCTGGGCCATCGTCGACGCACTGCGACGCCGCCCCGTCGTCCGCGTGCCCCTGCCCGCCCCGTCGCGGCTCCCGCAGCCGATCGGCGCGGTCCCGGTGCCCCGGCGCTTCCCGTCCTCGCCCACCACGCCCGTCACCCGCGGCGTCCGGCACGGCGCTCCGGCGGCCGCGCCGGACCCTGTCTGGAAGCGCGTGGGCTCGCCCTGGCCCCGGGCCGTGGAGGACGATCCCGACGGTACGCTGCTCAGGCCCCCGCGCCGCAAGACCCGCCTGTAACGTTTCGCCCGCGGCCGAGCCGTCCCTCGGCGTGTCGCGTTGCAAACCTGAACGAATCCGGCACGAGATTCCCGAATCGGCTTGACGTGTTCGAATAACACGTGTGTAATTCAGGGATAAGGAGGGGCCGTGAACGACGAGATGATGTTGCTGTTCGACAGCGACGACGACGGCGCTTTCGCCTGGCAGGCGGAGGCGCTCTGCGCGCAGACTGACCCCGAAGCTTTCTTCCCCGAAAAGGGTGGCTCGACGCGGGATGCCAAGCGTGTCTGCCAAACCTGCACGGTGCGCACCGAGTGCCTGGAGTACGCTCTGGCCCACGACGAGCGTTTCGGTATCTGGGGAGGCCTGTCCGAACGGGAGCGGCGTAAGCTGAAGCGCGAAGCCGGGTGACTGGAGGGCGCGCGTGAGCGAGGACGAGGGCCAGCGCTTCAAGGACCTCTGGGCATGGGCCGACGAGGACGACGACGAAGCGCGGCTCCCGCCGGTGGCGGCGTCGCTCGTCGCCGCCGTGATCGTGGTGCGCGACGCCGAAGGCTGGCTGGCTGATCAACTCCTCGCGCTGCGCGCGCTGACCACCCGCCCAGGCCGGTTGGTGGCCGTCGACGTCGGTTCGGAGGACGCCTCCGCCGCGCTCCTGGACGAGGCGCTCGCCGACGGCGTCGTCGATGAGGTGGTCGCGGTCGATCGCAGCACCGACTTCGCCGCCGCCGTCGCGGCCGGCATCGCGGAGACCGAGCCGGAGTGGCTCTGGCTGCTGCACGACGACTCCGCACCCGAACCCGACGCGCTCGGCCAGCTTCTCAACGTCGCACCTACCGCCGACCTCCTCTACCCCAAACTCCTGGCGCCGCGGCGCCGCAACTACCCCGACGTCATCGCCGAGGTCGGGCAGTCCATCTCCGGCACCGGCCACCGCGTCGGCGTGCCCGAGGAGGGCGAGGTCGACCAGTACCAGGTGGAGCCCGGCGCCGTGCTCGGCGGCTCCACCGCCGGCCTGCTGATCCGCGGCGACGCCTGGCGCGAACTCGGCGGCCTCGCGCCCGAGGTGCCGCGCCACCGCGACGGCGTCGACCTCGGCTGGCGCGCCAACGTCGCCGGCTGGCGCGTCGTCACCGCCCCCATGGCGGGGCTCGTCCACCGCGGCGCCGGGCGCGCCCAGGAACGCCCCGCCGACGACCACCCCCACGTGGGCGACCGCCTCGCCGGGCTCCGCGTCGTCGGGGCCCGCGGCGCCGGCGGCCTCCGGCTGCTCGCCTCAACCTGGGGGCGCGCGCTGGGCTTCCTCCTCGCCAAGTCGCCCGCCCACGCACGGGCAGAGCTGAAGGCGCACCGTCGCTACCTCGCCACCCCGGAGGCGACGAAGTCGCTCGCGGCCCGCATCCCCGACGGGGACGCGAGCGAGGTGGAGGATCTGCTCGCGCCCAGGTACTGGGTGGCGCGCAACGCGCTCGACCGCGCGGGCAGCGCCGTCATGGACCGCTACCGCGACTTCACCGAGCCCGACACGTCCCTCGACGACCTGACGTCCGACGAGTATTCCGGCCTCCCGTCCAGGGGTCGGCGCCGACTCTCGCCGGCGGTGCTGTTCAGCACGCTGTTCCTCGTCGCGGGGGTCGCGGCCGGTTGGCGACTGTTCGGCTCCGGCACCGTGGCCGGCGGAGGGCTGCTGCCGGCCCCCGCCGACGCTGGCGCCGCCTGGGCCGCCTACCTGGCCGACGGCACGCCCTGGCTGGGCATCGCGGCCGTGCTGGGCAGCGTCGCCTTCGGCACCCCCAACATCGCCAGCCTCCTGCTCCTGCTGCTCGCCCCGGTGCTCGCACTGTGGTCCGCCCGGTCGTTCCTGCACGCGATCGGCGTGCGGCCGTGGCTGGCCTGGAGCGGGGCCGGGCTGTGGGCCGCGGCACTCCTGGCCCTCGGGCTGCCCGCCGCGGGGGACGTGAGCGGCATCGTCGTGGCCGTCGTGGGGCCGTTGCTGGCGCGCTCGTGGTGGCGGATCCGCGAGGACCGGTCGAGCGGGGCCGAGGGCCTCCGGGCGCCTGCCGGCGCCGCGTTCTGGCTGACGCTGCTCGCCGCGTTCTGGCCGCTGGCGCTGCCGCTCGCCACACTGGCGGCGGTCGCCGTGCTGGTGGTCCGGCGCGCTCGCGTGCTGCCGTGGCTCACCGCCGTGGTGCCCGTCTGGCTCCTGCTGGCGCCGTGGCTGCCCGAGCTCCTCCGCGTCCCCGGGCGCTGGCTGACCAGCGTCGACCCGCTCGCCACGCCCGACTTCCCGCCGTCCAGCTACGGCCTGCTCGCCGGGCGCATCCTGCCGTCGGGGGTGCCCGAGTGGCTGAGCGTCGCGTTCTTCGCGGCGCTGGGGCTGCTGGCGCTCTGGGGGATCCTGCGGGTCCGGGGCACCGTCGCGCGGTGGCTGCTGGTGGGCGTCACCTCGGCCGCGCTGCTCGGCGGCGTCGGCCTCTCGCGGCTCGCGATCACGCTCGGCGGCGGGCAGACCCGCGCGCTCGTCACCGCGTTCGCTCTCGTGGTGGTCGCCGGCCTGATCGGCGCCATCGTGCTGGGGGAGCGGCCCCGCGAGGCGGTCGTGCGCCGCCCCGTGGCGGGCGTCGTCGCCGCCGTCCTCGCCGCGGCCGTCGCCTGCGCGTGGCCCTTCGTCGGCTTCCGGGGCCCGGTGCAGACCAGCGAACCCAACCTGCCCGGCTACGTCACCGACGTCCTGGAATCGCCGCGCGCGAGCCGCGCGCTGCTGATCGAGAAGACCGACGACGCGCTCAGCTGGAACGTCGTCGACGCCGAACGCCCCCGCTGGGGATCCGGCGAGCGGTACCCCGCGGGAGCCTTCGACGGCGAGTTCGAGGAGCTCGTCCAGGCCTTCTCCGGCGGCAACGTGCCCGAGGATCTAGCCCAGCGACTCCAACGACTCGCCGTCTCCCACGTGTGGCTGAGCGGCTTCACCACCGACGAGCTCCTGTCCGTCACCAACGCCTCCGGCGTCAGCGACGCGCCGGCCAGCGACACCGCCACCATCTTCACCGTCACCGGGCTGGTCAGCCGGGCGAACGTCGTCGACGACGGGGAGATCACCCCCGTGGTCGAGGGCGAGATCCCCGGCGGCGACGCCCGCCGCACGCTCGTGCTCAGCGAACCGGCCGGGGCGGACCTGACGGTCAGGGTCGGCGGCGAGGAACTCGTCGAGGTCGACGGCGAACTCGCCACCTACGCGCTCGGGGAGGCCTCCGGCGAGCTGGTGGTGGCGACGCCGCAACTCTGGGGCGCGCTCTGGTGGAGCTTGGCGATGCTCGCCGTGCTGGCGCTGCTGGCGGCTCCGACGATGGGCCACGCCGCCGGCGCGCGCCGCGGGGACGAGGAGGCGGCATGAAACGGTTCCACCTGCTGCCCGCAGGCACGCTCGTCGTCGCAGGCGTGCTCGCGCTCGGCATCTCGCTCACGCCCGCGGCCGAGGTGCCGCGCTACACCCAGGTCACCCCGCCGCGTGACTCGCTCATCGCCTGCCTACCGATCGAGGACGGCACGCTGTTCGCCGACGGGGCCGAGGACCTCAGCCTCGACGGCGCGGAACCGCGCCCGGCGCCGTTCGCGGCCCAGGTATCCGAGGTCACGACGCTCCGCGGCGTCGCGCCCAGCGGCGGCATCCTCGGCGAGGCGTTGTACTCGCCCTGCCAGGCGCCCGCCACCAGCGGCTTCCTCGCGCTGCCGGCCGCCGGCGACGCGGAACTGCGGCTCACCAACACGGACTCCTCCGACGCGTCCGTCGACCTCACCCTGTTGGGCCCCGACGGCGAGGTCGTCGGGCTCGGCGCGCGCGGGATCGCGCTCGCGCCCGGCGAGAGCCGCCCCGTCGCGCTGTCGGTGATCGCCGAGGGCGTGGACGGCCCGCTCGGCGTCGAATGGCACACCACGCGGGGCCGGGTGACCGCCACGGGCGTCACCACCGGCGACATCAGCCACGTCGCGCCGTCCGCTCCGGCCGCCGACGTCCAGGTCCTCCCCGGCGTGCGCGAGGGCGCGACGCCGACGCTCGTCCTCGTCAACCCGCAGGTCGACCGCGCCACCGTGCACGTCGACTTCCACTCGCCGACGGGCACCATCACCCCCGAGGGCGGGCAGGACATCTCGATCCCGCCGCGTTCGGTGGTCTCGGTGGACCTCTCGGCCGGCACCGGCGGCGAGGCGGGCGCGTTCACCGTCGAGTCGGACCTCGACGTCGTCGCCACGCTGTACGCCGGCGGGGAGGCGCAGGGGGTCGGGGTGGCCGCGACGCCCGACGTCGAGCTCGCCGGCGCCGTGCCGGGCTCCTCGACGCTGCAGCTCACCAACGTCGGTTCCGCGACGGCGAGCGTCAGCATCGCGCTGGGGGAGAGCACGCACGACCTCCTCATCGAACCGGGCGCCACCGCGACGCAGGCAGTCGCCGAGGGCGACCTCGTGGACGTCGACGTGACGTCCAACCAGCCGCTCGTGGGCGCCGCCGTGCTGCCGGGGGCGATCGTCGAGCTGTCGCCGGGATCGCTTGCGGAGGCGGAGCCGATGAACGCCGAGCTCGTCCCGACGCTGCGCTGACGCGATTCGGGCGAAAACTTCATTCCTTGCCACTCGTTTGCCCGATCCGCGCCAGAAAACCTTTGCCAATCGATCGAGTGGCGGGAAATGCAGTCCTTACAGCTCGTCCCAGTCCTCGCCGCCCAGGGAATCGACGCTGCGCCCCGTGAGCGTGGACAACTGCTCGACGAGCGTGCGGTGCACCAGGCGCTGCAGGTCGGAGGGCGTCTGCGCGCGGTGCTCGATGGGGCGCTCGTACAGGACGATCCGCGCCTGCTGCGACTTCGACGCCTCCAGCGCGGCCGACAGCGGCACCCGATCCCCGGACCACCGCTCCGCCAGGTGCGGCACCTCCTCCACGCCCACGACGATGCCGTCGAGCGCATCGGGCTCCCGCTCCAGCACGTCGCGGATCGCGTCGCCCAGGCACTGGTTGAAGAAGTCGGTGCGCGAGGTGCGTCGACGCAGCTTCACGGGCGAGTCCGGGGCGGCGATGGGCCCGCGGAATCCGCGGTCATGTCGATCTCTCCTGCGTGGCATGTGCCAACCCTAGTGCCGGAGAGTTAGGCTCACGTTCGTGCGCCGTTGTTCCCGAACCGCCTGTCTCGCCCCCGCCGTGGCGACGCTGACGTATGTCTACGCCGACTCCACCGCGGTGCTGGGCCCGCTCGCGCTGAGCGTGGTCCCCGGGACGTACGACCTGTGTATCCGGCACGCGGAGTCGACGTCGGTGCCCATCGGGTGGGAGGTCATCCGGCTGCCCACCGACGCCGCACCCGCGCCCGGCGAGGGCGACGACGACCTCATGGCGCTCGCGGACGCGGTGCGTCAGATCGGGCTGCGCGACGACGAACTCCCGCCCATCCAGCAGACCCCGGTCCCGCCCACCCCGCCCGAAACCCCGGCGCCTCCCCGACTTCGGGTCGTGCAGGACTGATTGCCGATACGCTGGGGCGGTGCTGCTCAGCGACGCGATCTTCAACGCCAACGACATCCGGGGCGTCATCACCGGCGACGATCCACAGTGGGACCTCGAGGGTGCCCGCGCGCTCGGGGCCGCGTTCGCCCGGATCACCGGCTGCGACGAGTTCGTGCTGGGGCACGACATGCGCCTCTACGGTGAGGAGCTGGCCGACGCGTTCGCCGAGGGCGCCCGGATGGAGGGCGCCGACGTCGTCCGACTCGGCCTGACCAGCACCGACCAGCTCTGGTTCGCCTCGGGCTTCACCCACCTGCCGGGCGTGCAGATCACCGCCAGCCACAACCCCAGCCGGTACAACGGCATCAAGTTCTGCCTGGAGGACGCCAAACCCGTCCCCACCGACTTCATGACCCGGCTCCGCGACCTCGCCCCGACGATCGACCTCGACCGCGAGCCCGTGGGCGGGATCCGCCACCTCGACACCCTGCAGCCCTACGCCGACAAGCTGAACGAGCTGGTGCCGGTCGCGGGCCAGCGGCGGCTGAGGGTGGTCGTCGACGCCGGCAACGGCATGGCGGGCCACACCGTCGACGCCGTACTGGGCCGCCGCGACCTCGAGATCATCGGGCTGTTCCTGGAGCTCGACGGCACGTTCCCCAACCACCCCGCGAACCCGCTCGAGCCGGAGAACCTCGTCGACGCGCAGCGGGCCGTACGCGAACACGACGCCGACCTGGCGCTCGTCTTCGACGGCGACGCCGACCGCTGCTTCATCATCGACGAACAGGGCGAGGTGGTGGATCCCTCCGTGGTCACCGCCATGATCGCCACAGCCGAGCTCGCGCGCGAGCCGGGGGCCACGATCGTCGTCAACACCATCACCTCGCACTGCGTGGACGAGGCCGTCGGCGACAGGGGCAGGGTGGTGCGCTCGCGCGTCGGGCACACCTACGTGAAGACGGTGATGGCGGAGGAGAACGCCGTCTTCGGCGGCGAGCACTCCGCCCACTACTACTTCCGCGACTTCCTCTACGCCGACACCGGCATGCTGGCCGCCCTGCACGTCCTGGAGCAGGTGCGCGCCGGGGGCCCGTTGTCGGCGCTGGCGTCCCGCTTCGACGGCCACCACCGCTCCGGCGAGCTGAACTTCACCGTCGACGACGCCGAACGCGCCCAGGACGCGGTGGCCCGGGCGTTCGCGGGCCGCGGCACCGAGGAGCGCGTCGACGGGCTGATGGTCCGCGGCGACGACTGGTGGCTCAGCCTCCGCGCGTCCAACACCGAGCCGCTGCTCCGGCTCAACGTCGAGGCCCGCGACGCATCGACGATGGCACGTGTGCGCGACGAGGTCCGTGCGCTCCTGACCGAGGGATAGACTGACGCGCATGGCTGAAGCGATGGAACTCTCCTCTGAACTGCTCGCGATCGTGGCGTGCCCCGCGTGCCACGCGAAGTTCGCCGTGGACTACGACGCCAACGAGCTCGTGTGCACGAACCAGTCCTGCGGTTTGGCGTACCCGGTGCGGGGCAACATCCCGGTGCTGCTGGTCGACCAGGCCCGTTCGACGTTGTGACCGTGTTCGACGATTCCAGGCTCGAGTCCCCGGACCTCATCGACGACGAGGGCCTGCGCAACCTCGCGACGTCCGGCGCGCGCATCCGACGCGCCGCCCACCCCGAGGCGTTGCCGCACCTGTCGCGCGCCGACCGGCCGCGCGGCGTGCTCGCCATCGGTCCGGAGGCGCGCCTGGTGCGCGCCGTCCTCGAGCCGGTGTGCCCCGTGCCGTTCATGGCCTGGCCCGGCCCCGGCCTGCCCGCCTGGGTGGGGCCGCTGGACCTCGTCGTGATCATCGGCGACGGCGCACCCTACTCGTGGCTCGTCGACGCCGGGTCGGCCGCGGCCCGCCGTGGGGCGCGCATCCTCGTCGCCGCCCCTGAGCGTTCGGAGCTCGCGCGGGTGACCCAGTCCTCCGGCACGACGCTGCTGCTCTCCGACGGCGTCGACGCCACGTCGTCGGCCGTGGCGGTCATCGACCTGCTGGGCCAGCTGGGCATCGGGCCGGCGGTGAACCTCGAGCAGGTGGCCGAGGCGGCGGACCTCGTCGCGGAGGAGTGCTCGCCGGTGCGCGACCTCTCCAACAACCCCGGCAAGGAGCTGGCGCTCCAACTCGCCGACCACATCCCGCTGATCTGGGGCGGCACCGTGCTCGCCGGTCGCGCGTCGCGCCGGATCAGCGAGGCCATCCGCCGCGTGAGCGGGCTGCCGACGCTCGCAGCGGACGCCAGCGAGGTGCTGGCGGTGCTGCGCGGGGTCGAGCGGCGCGACCCGTTCGCCGACCCGGAGGACGGCGTCGGCAACGACCCCGTCCTCGTCCTGCTCGACGCCGACAAGGCGGGCCGGCACGAGGGCCCGATGGCGGAGGAGCTGGAGCGCGTCGCGGACGCGGTGGGCGTGCGCGTCGCGCGCATCACCTCGGGTGACGCTGCGCTGACCAGCAGCGACGTCGAACGCTACGTCCGGCTGCTGGCCTACGGACTCTACGGCGCGGAATACCTGCGTATCGGGCTCGGCAAGTGACGACGAAATGGGTGCAGCGATGAAGGTCTACGTTCTCAACGGCCCGAATCTCGGCCGCCTAGGTTCCCGCGAGCCCGACGTCTACGGTGCGACGAGCCACGCTCAGCTCGCCGAACACCTCGTCGAGAGCGGCGCGGTGCTGGGGATCGACGTCGTCGTCCGGCAGACCGACCACGAAGGCGAGATGATCGGCTGGCTGCACGAGGCCGCCGATGAGAAAGCGCCCGTGATCATCAACGCCGGCGCCTGGACGCACTACTCGCACGCCATCGGCGACGCGGCCCGACTGGTGCCGCTGTACGTCGAGGTGCACATCTCCAACGTGTACGCGCGGGAGGAGTTCCGGCACCGGAGCGTGCTGAGCGCTGCGGCGTCGGGGATCATCGTCGGGTGCGGCGTCGGCGGCTACGATCTCGCTCTGGCCCATGTCGCAGGGTTGGTGTTGGACGCGTAAGGTTGGGCCTCGTGGAGTACCGAGTAGCTGACCTGTCCCTCGCCGATTTCGGGCGCAAAGAGATCACCCTGGCCGAGCACGAGATGCCCGGCCTGATGGCGATGCGCGAGCGTTTCGGCGCCGCCCAACCGCTGCGGGGCGCCCGCATCGCCGGCTCGCTGCACATGACCGTGCAGACCGCCGTGCTCATCGAGACGCTGACCGC
>JAAYZP010000555.1 GCA_012514785.1 Propionibacterium sp.
AGAAGGCCGCCAAGAAGGGCGGCTCCCCGCACGCCCTCCACACCGAGCCCGACCTGACACTGCGCATCGTGCGCGACCTCTTCACGGAGGACTTCGGCGAGATCGTCGTCCAGGGTGACGGCGGCCAGGAGGACGCGTTCGACGCGATCTCGGCCTACGTCAGCCACGTCGCGCCCAGCCTGCAGGACCGCGTCAAGCAGTTCGAGCAGCGCGACGACGGCAAGGACGTCTTCGCTGAGTACCGCATCGACGAGCAGATCGCGAAGGCGCTCGACCGCAAGGTATTCCTGCCCTCCGGCGGCTCGCTGGTCATTGACCGCACCGAGGCCATGACCGTCATCGACGTCAACACCGGCCGGTTCACCGGCTCGGGCGGCAACCTCGAGGCGACGGTCACGTCCAACAACCTCGAAGCGGCCGAAGAAGTGGTGCGCCAGCTGCGGCTGCGCGACATCGGCGGCATCATCGTCGTCGACTTCATCGACATGGTGCTGCCGTCCAACCGTGAGCTGCTGCTCCGCCGCTTGGTGGAGTGCCTCAGCCGCGACCGCACGCGCCACCAGGTGGCCGAGGTTACGAGCCTCGGCCTCGTGCAGATGACGCGCAAGAAGATCGGCACCGGGCTGGCGGAGGCGTTCACGGAGGAATGTGAACACTGCGCGGGCCAGGGCTACGTCAAGCACGACGAGCCGGTCGAGTCGCAGGCGCAGGCCGACGGCGGCGAGCGTCGCGGCGGCGGCCGCGGGCGACGTCGCAGGAACTGACCTTTCGAGGGAGAGCCGCGGCTGGAGGGAATCCCCTTCAGCCGCGGCTTTCTCGTGCCCACAGCGTCGCGAGGATCGCCTGCACGCGCAGCACCGAGGCCCGGCGGGCGTCGTCGCGGGCGGTGACGGCCACGCCGTAGATCATCTGCAGCCCGAGTGTGACGTCGTCGGGGGTGAGGTCGGCGCGCACCAGTTCGGCTTCCTGTGCCCGCGTGAGCGCGGCCTCGGCGAGTCGGCGGAAGCGACGGTCGCCGTCGTACTCGTCCATCGCGCCGCGTGCGCCCACCACCAGCTCGACGAAGCCGAGTGACTCGAGCGTCAGCTCCACCAGCCGGCTGAAGAAGCGCTCCAGGGCATCGGGGCGGGGCTCGGTGGCGAGCTCCTCGAGCTCCGCGAAGTTCTCCTCGAAGACGGCGAACGCGAGGTCGATGCGTCGCGGGAAATGGCGGTACAGCACGCCCTGCCCGACGCCGGCGGTCTTCGCGATGGCGTTGAGCGGGACGGCGTAGCCGCGCTCGGCGAAGAGCTGTTTCGCGGCGGCGAGCAGCGCGCGACGGTTACCAGCTGCCGCGGCTGGCCCCCGATTGCTTGTGCGGGATGACATGATGGCATCATAGAACCGGACAAGGGTGTCCAGATGGGGCACATCGAAGTGAGGAGTCAGGATGAGCGAGTTTGACCACACCTACGACGTCGTGGTGGCCGGCAGCGGTGCCGCCGGCATGGCCACGGCGCTGGGTGCAGCGGACCGAGGGCTGAAGGTCCTCCTGCTGGAGAGCACGGGCCGGTGGGGCGGCAATACCTCGATGTCGGGCGGCGGCATGTGGCTGCCGAACAACCCGCTGATGCAGCGCGACGGCGCGGGCGACTCCCGCGAGGAGGCGCTCGAGTACATGGAGGCCACCATCGGCGACGAGGGGAGGGCCACCAGCCGCGAACGCAAGGAGGCGTTCGTCGACGGCATCGAGGACTTCATCCGCACCTCGGAGCGCTACGGCGTCGAGTTCGCGCGGGCGCCCGACTACGCCGACTACTACCCCGAACTGCCCGGCGGCAAGATCGGGCGCGGCATCGAGGTCGAGCCGTTCGACGTGAAGCGGATCGGCCAATGGTGGGAGACCATCCAGTCGCCCGTGGCGCTGCCTGCCAAGACCGACGACGTCTGGCTGCTCGGCCGCGCGTGGTCGTCGCCCTCCGGCTTCGTCCGCGGGGCGCAGTTCGTCTTCCGCGCGCTTGGCGGCATCCTCCGCCGCAAGAAGCTCGCCGGCATCGGCGCGGGCTTCGCCTCCGCGTACCCCGACGTCGTCGTGCAGAAGCTCGGTGCGGACCTCTGGCTGAACGCCCCGCTGGAGGATCTCGTCCTCGACGGGGACCGCGTGGTCGGCGTCCGCATCACCAAGGACGGGCGGCCGATGACGATCCGCGCGGAGAAGGGCGTCATGCTCGCCGCCGGAGGCTTCGACCACAACGAGGAATGGCGGCGGGAGCACCAAGGCATCGACGGCTACCCCTCGGGCGCGCCGGGCAACCTCGGCGGCGCGATCGACGTCGCGCGCAGGCACGGCGCGGCGCTGGAGCTCATGGACGACGCCTGGTGGGGCGCGTCGATCAAGCCGCTGCCGGACAGCTCGGCGTCGTTCATCGTCGGCGAGCGCTCGTTCCCGTTCTCGATCATCGTCGACGCGAATGGGCGCCGCTTCGCCAACGAGTCGGAGTCCTACGTCGACCTGGGCCACCACATGCTCGACCACGACAAGGACGGCGACTACTGGATGATCTCGGATGCGCGGCACGCCCGTCGCTACATGCGCACCTACGCGCTCGACCCGAACGCGAACAAGGCGCAGACGGCCGCAGGAACGCTGGTGAAGGCCCCGACGATCGCCAAGCTCGCGGACCGGATCGGCGTCGACCGTGGCACCCTCGCGGACACGATCGAACGCTTCAACGGATTCGCCCGCTCCGGCGTCGACGGCGACTTCGGTCGCGGCAACTCCGCCTACGACCGCTACTACAGCGACCCGATGGTGCGTCCCAACCCGAACCTCGGCCCGCTGGAGAAGGGCCCGTTCACGGCCTACAAGCTCGTCATCGGGGACCTGGGCACCAAGGGCGGGGTCGTCACCGACGAGTTCGGCCGAGCCCTGCGCGAGGACGGCTCCGTGATCGAGGGGCTCTTCTCGGCAGGGAACAACTCCGCCTCCGTGATGGGGCGGACCTACCCCGGGCCCGGCTCGACGATCGGCCCCGCCGCGGTCTTCGGCATGCGTGCCGGGCGCGTGATGGCGCAGTCCTGACGACTGTGGGACACTGATCGTTGCTCGTGCCCGCGCCGCCCGCCCGCTTTGGCGAAATCGGGCGGCGTGGGTTACAGTAATGCGGTTGCCTTTTTGGCGACACCCAAGTTTCTAACCGAGGAGATTCCGATGGCTGCCGTGTGTGACATCTGCGCCAAGGGTCCCGGCTTCGGGCACAACGTGCCCTGGTCCAAGAAGAAGACCAACCGCCGCTGGAACCCGAACATCCAGCGCGTTCGCGCCACGATCAATGGTGCTGCCCAGCGTGTCAACGTGTGCACCTCCTGCCTGAAGGCGGGCAAGGTCTCGCGCTGACGCGTCACGAGCATTTGCAGAGCAGGCGGTCCGTCAGGGCCGCCTGATTCTTTTCCCCGGCTAGGGTTGACCATATGTTCCGCACCCCCATCTATCGTGACCTGCACCGGGGTCTGCGCGACGTCGTCGGGGACAAGACGGCCAAGCAGTTCGCGCGGCTGGGGGTCGCCACCGTCGACGACCTCATCCGCCACGTGCCGAGACGCTACGTCGCCGGCACCGAGATGTCGTCGTTCGGCTCGCTCCAGGTAGGGCAGGAGGTCGCGCTCGTCGCCCGGGTCGTGCGGAGCGAGGTCAAGTTCAGCGGCCGCTACCGCGTCGAGGCCCTCATCACGGACGGGCAGGACATCGTCGACGTGGCCCTCTTCTCCACCAAGCGGCACATCGCCGACTACTGGGCCGGCCTGATGAAACGGGGCGAACGCGGGCTGTTCGTCGGCAAGGTCGGCCAGTTCAACGACCGCTACCAACTCGCGCACCCGGACTTCGTGATGCTGAACGGCGCGCACGTCACCGCCTCGAAGAACGCTACGGACAAGGCGAAGCTGAACGCCGAGAAGCGCCGCGCGATGAGCGCGGTGGCGCAGCGGGCGACGATGATCGGCCTCTACCCGGCCACAGGACAGCTCCCGACGTGGGTCATCGCCGAGACCATCGCGATGATCCTGCCCACCATCCAGGGCGACACCCTGCCGGCATGGGTCGTCGAGGAGGCCGACGTGCCGCCGCTCGAGCGGGCGCTGCGCGACGTGCACGAGCCCGTGAGCCTTGCGCAAGCGGAGGACGGGATCGACAGGCTCCGCTTCGACGAGGCATTCGGCATCCAGCTGGCGATGGCGCACCGGCGCGCGACGATGGCCTCCGAGGTCGCGACGCC
>JAAYZP010000556.1 GCA_012514785.1 Propionibacterium sp.
AGGGCAGGTCGAGTGGGGGCTGCCGGATCTGACCTGAGCGACTTCACCGTCGGTGCTCGACGACCATTACGCGCGTGCGCCGAGGCCACCTCTTACCTCGCGCGTGAGTGGACGCGCCACCGGGTGATGGCCGCGTAGTCCGCTGATCGCTGGGTGAGGGGCGCGGCAGTGACGGAGTGGACCCAAAGGCACGCATCTTCCGCGTACTGGATCTGTGGTTAGGGTCGTTGGGTCTGGATCGACCGGAGCGCGTCGTCCGGGGTCCAGCCGAGCATCAGCAACATGGCGAAGGCGCCGCTCGGGCCGCGGTTGCTGCCCATGGCGCAGTGCACCAACAGGCGGTGCCTGGGGTCGTCCAGCGCGGCGGGGGCCCACGGGACGAAGGACGCGAACCAGCCGGCAGGCTTCGTCGAGCCGTCGTCGTGGGTGCCGGCCCGGAGCACGTCAAACCGGCTCGACTCAGGCCACGTCGACATCCCCTCGCGAGGAGCACGCAGATCCACCACGTGCGTGATGCCCGCCGCCACGAGTGAGCGCAACTGGTCGTCGGCCAGATCCTCGTCGAAGGCATTGAGCTCGCCACCCACCGCCAGCTGATCGGTCAGCCAGTGGGCATTGGCGTCGCCGAGGCGCGCACGGGTCACGACGGGAAGCTGGTCAACCGGCCGTCTGGCACGGCAATCCACCCTTCAGCGGCGGCGACGCCGGTGTGCTCGGACGGCAGGGCCAGAACCCTCCCTGTCACCTGCAGTCGAGCGATGATCGCACACAGGACAGCGTCGAGAGCATCGTCGGACGTCCTGCATAGGTCGGCATGACTGCCGAAGTCCAGCCAGCCGAACTGCTTCTGGATCGCGTCGAGGAGAGCCGAACAAGTGTCCGCATTCTTCGGCTCCTTGTAGCCGGTGTGCTTGAAGCCCCACTGCGAGAGTGCGGCAGCTGGGTAGACCTCGACCACGCGTCCGGTGGCCCCGGACCGGTCCACCTCGATGCCGGATTCCTGAAGGTGAGCGAGGATGCCCGCGCAGAGCACGGCTGTGGCGCCGATGCGGTCGGCCGCGACGGCCAGCGGCCTGACCGTGGTTTGGTTCTGGACGAAGAGGTCCGTGGCTCGCTTAGAGCCGGCGATCCGCTCGGCGTTGTCGTCGGGTACCTCAACACGGCCAAGGTCGCGGTGCGCAGAGACGATGTCGACGAAGCGGTTTGGCCAACCGAAGGGACAGTCGATCCCGGTCTTGTCTACGGCCTCGATGACGCGACACAGGGCTGGCACGTCGTGGCCGCCCGCCGACAGTTCGACGACCTCCGCTGAGTCCTCTCCCCAGTCGATGACGGCGACGGCGGTCTTGCGCTGGCGAGTGGACAGGTCGATTCCGGCGGTGCGCATTCGCCGACTGTAGCGAGGTCCTTCGATGCCCGTGTCTGGCTCGGACGTCAGCGCTGTCGGTGCCGGATGGGAACCTTCAGGTGTGGCCGGGTGGGCCACTGGGAGGGAGATCATGACCGACACGATGGTCCTCGAGAGGCCGATCACCGAGGTGCTGGTCGAGGAGTTCGTCCAGCTTGAGCCGCAGCACGA